>CAZPNF010000228.1:0-4311 GCA_964587715.1 uncultured bacterium
GATTTTTCCTTTTTGATTTTTACATTTGTCACCTGCTACTTATTTGATTGCTGAGGAAAAGAGAAGTACGCATTAATCGGATGAACCTTTATTCTTAATAGCAGCGTGGGCCGCAGCCAATCTTGCAATTGGTACTCTGAAAGGCGAACAGCTTACATAGTTCATGCCTGCACGATGACAAAAATCAATAGAGGCTGGATCTCCGCCGTGTTCACCA
Source organism: uncultured bacterium (assembly GCA_964587715.1). GTDB lineage: Bacteria > Zhuqueibacterota > QNDG01 > QNDG01 > DSAB01 > CAYYPT01. The sequence goes on from CAZPNF010000228.1 coordinate 218, forward strand.
CATATACCAACTTTCAGCTCGGGCCTCGTTGATCTTCCTTTTCTGATCCCCATTTCAACGAGTTGACCAACACCCTCTTGATCAAGGGTTTGGAATGGATCGCTGGGGAGAATACCCTTTTTAACGTACTCTGGCAGAAACTTACCCGCATCATCGCGACTGTAACCAAATGTCATTTGTGTTAGGTCGTTGGTGCCAAACGAGAAGAAAGCGGCTGCTTCTGCAACCCGATCTGCTGTAAGAGCTGCTCTTGGAATTTCGATCATAGTTCCGACAAGATATTTTACACGCACACCTGTTTTTTTCATAACCATTTCAGCTGTTTCGTTGACAACTCTTTTTTGATTAACCAATTCCTCTTTTGTTCCGATAAGAGGAATCATAATCTCAGGATAAACTTTTACTCCCTGTTTTGCCACATGACAGGCAGCCTCCATAATTGCCTGCACCTGCATGGCGGTGATTTCTGGATAGCTGATACCGAGGCGGCACCCACGATGACCCAGCATAGGATTCAGCTCGTGTAAATTTTGAACCATTTCCTTAATAGTACTCACAGAGACGTTCAACTGATCAGCCATCTCTTTCTGACTGGTTTTGTCATTTGGCAGGAACTCATGAAGAGGGGGGTCGAGAGTACGGATGGTTACTGGTAGCCCATCCATCGCTTTGAAAATACCAATAAAATCTCTTCTCTGGTAAGGGAGGAGTTTCTTCAGAGCTTTCTTTCTTCCAGCTTCATCTTCAGCCAGGATCATTTCTCTCATCGCCATTATTCTGTTAGGGCCAAAGAACATGTGCTCAGTACGGCAGAGACCTATTCCTTCTGCACCAAAAGATCTGGCTAATTTGGAATCTCTTGGATTATCAGCATTAGTCCGTATTCCGAGTTTACGGATCCTGTCAGCCCATTTCATAAGAGTCTGGTAGTAAATATTTTTTTCTGGATCGGCAGGCAAAAGAGGGAGTTTCCCATTATACACGATTCCATGGGTTCCGTTAAGAGATATCCAATCGCCCTCTTTGAGAGTTTTCCCAGCCACAGATAGGGTTTTGGTGGCTGCATCAACATTCAGGTCACTACAACCAACAACACAGCATTTTCCCCACCCTCTTGCAACAAGAGCGGCATGGCTTGTCATCCCTCCTTTAGCTGTTAGAATAGCAGCCGCCACACGCATACCGTGAACATCCTCTGGACTGGTCTCGTCCCGTACAAGGATAACCTGTTTTCCCTGCTCAGCCCATTTTTCAGCTTCGTCAGCAGTAAAAACAATCTGGCCTATGCCGCCGCCTGGTCCTGCAGGAAGTCCCTTAGCCAGCACTTCCGCCTTTCTTTCAGACTTAGGATCCAGCACAGGATGAAGAAGTTCATCAAGTTGTTCAGGCCTTACCCTCAGTATGGCTGTTTCCTCATCAATAAGATGCTCCTGGCACATTTCTACAGCCATTCTTACTGCTGCTGTGCCGTTTCGTTTTCCAGTCCTTGTCTGAAGCATGAAAAGCTTACCTCCCTGTATGGTGAATTCGAGGTCTTGCATGTCTCGATAATGCTTCTCAAGCTTCTTCCTGATACCCTCCAGCTCACGGTAAATATCCGGCATCAGTTCTTCAAGGGAAGGGAGATTTTTGGCAGTCGTTGTTTTTGATACTTCGTTAATGGCCTGAGGTGTCCGAACCCCTGCCACCACATCTTCTCCCTGTGCATTAATGAGAAATTCGCCGTAAAATTTATTCTCACCCGTGGCCGGGTCCCGGGTGAAAGCAACGCCGGTGCCAGAATTTCCACCCATATTACCAAAGACCATGGTTTGAACAGTGACAGCCGTTCCCCATTTATCAGGAATGTTTTCGATTCTTCTATAAGATACTGCCTTCTTACCGTCCCATGATCGTAACACTGCTGCGACGGCTCCCCAGAGTTGTTCTTGGGGATCATCTGGAAAATCTTTTTTCAGAACCTGTTTTACTTTTTTCTTAAAGATTTTTATCAGCTTTTTAAGATCTTCTACACCCAGCTCTGTGTCGTCCTTTACACCCCTGGCGTCTTTCATTTTTTGAAGTTCTTTTTCGAGCTGTTCACGGATGCTCTTTCCTTCTTTTGGTTCGATGCCGGCTGCCTTTTCCATGACGACGTCTGAATACATCATGATTAAACGTCTGTAAGCATCGTAGACAAATCTCTCATTACCACTTTTGGCAATTAATCCGGGTATTGTTTTTTCTGTGAGTCCAATGTTGAGAACTGTTTCCATCATACCCGGCATAGAGATTCTGGCACCAGATCTGACGGAAAAAAGGAGAGGGTTTTGAGGAGATCCGAACCCGAGATTCATGATTTTCTCAACTTTTGAGAGGGCATTATCGAACTCTTTCTTCAACTCCTTGGGGTATTTGCCACCTGTCTTCATGAAGTAGGTGCAGATCTCAGTAGTAATTGTGAAACCTGGCGGAACGGGAATACCCAGACTGGACATCTCTGCTAAGTTTGCCCCCTTTCCACCCAGCAGGTCTTTCATTTCTGCACTACCTTCAGCTTTACCGCCACCGAAAAAATAAACATACTTTTTTGTCATAATACATCTCCTATAACTTCAAGCTCATAAAGATTAATATTTTACCTGAATAATGGAATTATAATATGCTTTGTCGCTGAGCAACTCCACAGCTTTGTGGACCACAGGATCATCTTCTAAGCTCAGCCCTACACCTTTCCTGGTACCAAAGAACTTAGAAGCCAATTCCAGTCTCAGATATCTTTTTATTTCTGGTAGGCTTTTGAGAAACATCTTATCCTTTGACCTGTTTAGAGACTGCTGGAAACGGTCAATATTCTGGACAAGCGAAGAATCGTAACTAGATTCTACAACATCTTTCTTAAGGAGAGAGAGATCTCTTTCTATGGGATACTGGTACTTAAAAGACTTTTTCTTTAAATATTGCCTGAAGTCTTTGAGAATATTTTCGTTGATTTGAAGACTGGAGTCAATAATTGAATGAGTATTTGCGTAATGAACAGCAAAGTTAAAAAAGAGAGATTTTCTTATAAGATCCACGGCAAGATCACTCAAAACGAGTGGGTGTACCACTACGTCGGATGCAATACCACCGCCGCCGTGTACAGGCCGGCCAGAGCGAGTGTGGTAGACAGTTTTTTTATCAATAGCGAGCGAGTCACTCCAGGAAGAATAATTCTGTTTCTGTATGCAGCGGCCGCTTGGGGTGTAGTATTTTGCTGTTGTAATCTTCAGAGCCGATGTTGGGGAAAGAGGAATTACAGATTGCACGAGACCCTTTCCAAAAGAGGTGTCGCCTACGACAACACCTCTATCGTAATCCTGAATTGCACCTGCCACGATTTCTGATGCTGAGGCGCTGAATCGGTTAACCAGAACTACAAGAGGTCCTTTCTCGTAACTAGGATTTTTGAGAGATTTAAACTCGTGGATCGAGTTTTTGGTACGACCGCGGGTTGAAACAATGACAAGATTTTTGGGAAGGAACATATCCGCAACTTCAACGGCCGATTCCAGCATGCCTCCGGGATTTGACCTCAGATCAAGAATTAATCCCTTAAGATTCTGGGATTTAAGATTTCGGATAGCCTGCGCAACTTCTGGTCCTGCATTTTTTGAGAAGCGGGTTAGTCGGATGTAGCCAATGCCATCCCTGATAAAACCCGCATAACGAACGGCTTCTACTTTAATTTTTTCTCTTATCAGGGTAAATTCAAGCAGCTTGGGTTCTCCCTCCCGCTGAATCGTTAGGGTGACCTCAGTACCAGCAGGCCCACGGATTTTGCTGACGGTTCCTTCAAAGCCGAGTTCTTTGGTTAGAACGCCGCCAACTTTAATGATTTCGTCTCCTTCCCGGATTCCAGCTCGGGCAGCAGGTGTTCCAAGAAAAGGAGGCTCTGCAACAGTGACGACCTTGTTCCTGAAGCTAAGCAGCAGACCAACTCCTTCGTATTTTCCCTGGGCAAGAATCTGGAGCTGCCGCTTGCTTTCTTTTTCAATGTAAGAAGTATAAGGATCCAATGTGTTTAGCATTCCGTCAATGCCCGCTTTGAGAAATTTATCAGGATCCACTTTGTC
>CAZPNF010000229.1:0-4309 GCA_964587715.1 uncultured bacterium
GATTCATTGCGTCGAGCTCCTCAAAACATCCCCTCAACCTCAACTCATCAATAAACTGATAAGCCCAGTGCCATGAGGGAAGGGTCTGGTGGAGGGAAGCCCCTGCTAAAACTGGGAAAAGAAATAAAAATGTAAAAATGAATAGATGACGACGCATTATCCCTCCCTGGCTTATAGCTTTATCTCCTTCACCTTGTGAATAATCGTATCTTTTACTTCTGACCATTGCACATTTTTTATCATCTTAGGCATCGGCTGCTTTTCTGCATCTTCAAAATAAACCAACGATTTCAGTAAATGGTAATTATTGCTTATTTCTACACTGTATTTATTTTCATATTCTTTAAAAAGTTCAGAAAGTGAAAAAATATTGAGTAAAAAAAACATATCAATAAAATCTTTTCTGCTGCCTCGTCCTGAAATAGCATTAAGCTTCATCAGAGCAATATCAAGCATATCTGATATTATTAGATTAATATATTTATGGGGATTCTTTATTAACGGATATTCATATTTTAAAAAAGATATATTAACATTATTCAACAATCCGTTTATTGTATCCTCCGTTTCATCAAACAGCTCAAACTTGCCTAATCCCTTGAGATAACCAATAATTTCTTTAACCTTAAAATTTCTTTCGATGAGAAAATCAAAGTCAAGGGATTGTCTATGCCCGATTTGCAATGCTAAAGCAGTACCACCGACTAAATAAAATGACTTCAACCAATCTTGTTTTAAAAGTAGTTCTAACAATTCTTTTTGTTCGTCGGGCAAAACCTCAATATGAAAAAATTCATCCATCAAATATTATTCTCCAGTAATTCCTGGTTTTTTTATTGAGATTCCTGCTTTTTTCAATTACTTCCATCAACATTTTTCTATCTGTATTTGATAACAACCATTTGATGGAATCAACGTTCCCAAAATTTAGTATTCGCTCTATAATAAAAAAAGCATATTTTTGCATACCCAAATTCTCAAAATCGCAATCCCAGAAATATTTTTTAAATCTTTCAGGAATAGTATCTAATTTGTTTTTAGAATTCATGGATTTGTTCACATCCGACTAAAACCGAGCATCCAATCAAATCTATTAGATATTTGACATTTGTAATTTGGGCTTCGGCATTTGCAAAAGTTCAGTTACGCTTTGTGATTTAGAATTGGCAATTCTAACAGTTCTCTAATATTAGATATGACGTAATCGGCTTCTTCTAAATATTCCTTCCTCAATGTTGTCTCTACGGCCACGCATTTTATTCCTGCTCGCTTTGCCGAAGTAATTCCTAAAGGTGCATTTTCAACAACGAGACATTCTTCCTTAGCTAAGCCTAATTTTTCCCTGGCTAAATCGTATGGATCCGGATTGGGCTTTGCTTTTGCTACATCGTCACCTGTTTGGATCAAATCAAACAAACTTCTCTGCTCCTCATTTAATGATTTTTCCATTGTCTTGCGAGCACAGGCCGTTACAACTGCCAGCCGAAACTTTTCAGATTTAAGCCTATTGAGTACATCTACGACACCATCATAAAATTGCACATTAACAATCTGACGGTAGTAAGCTCTTTTTCTCTCAATGAAATCATCAAATTCCTCAGGCGACACGGATACCCCTGATTCTTTTATCAGTATCGGCAAAATCTCCCGCGAATTGCGGCCTTCGTGGAGAAGAACTGTATGCTCAGACACCACTCCACCCACTTCCAAAAACATTTTCTTCCAGGCTAAGTAATGATAATGAAGTGTATCTACTAAAACACCGTCCAGATCAAAAAGAATTGCCTGCAAAATTTAGTTATTCCCTTCTGTTTATACGCTCTCTCAATACGAAAACAATATAGTGCATAAGTGTATTATGTACACTCTCTACAATACCCATCTCAAAAGACGGCACATGTATCTGATACTGCACTAATTTCCCTAATTCCCCACCATCATAGCCTGTAAACCCCACTGTCACCATTCCTATACCATTAGCGTATTCAATTGCTCTGATAACGTTCTCACTATTCCCAGAACCACTGATGCCCACTGCAACATCGTCAGGTTTTGCAAAATTCCTAAGCTGTTGCTCAAAAACAGTTTCGTACCCATGATCGTTTGCCCATGCAAGTATGTATGGAACATTATCAGTTAAACTCATCACCCGAAACCGCTTATACCCGTCCAGATCAAAAAGCGTACCCTTACCCAGATCTTCACAAAAATGTGAAGCTGCAGTACCGCTGCTGCCGTTTCCAAATGTAAAAATCATTCGCTCGTTATGGAAGCTGTCCTCCAGAAGTTGAATGAAGGAATTCAATCTCTCTGAATCGATAGCTTCGTGGGCTTTGAAAACCTCGCCCAAGAAATCCGAGAAAGATACTATTTCCAATTGTAACTCCTGTAGTTAAAAATGATTTTGCTCCCGTGTCTCTCCAGAAAAAACGGAAGTTCCCGATAATCTGACAACGCTTCCCGCACCTTGTTCTGAGCTTCCCATGGTACGTATAGAAGTAAAAAACCTCCTGCACCTGCACCAGAAATTTTACCTCCCAGAGCTCCTACCTTTATTGCTTTTTCATACATCTTATCAATGTCCCCATTGGATATTGTATCCACTATTTGCTTCTTCTCCTGCCAGGTCTCATTCAGTATTTCACCAATTATATCAAGTTCCCCTGACTCAAGAGCAGACCTTGCCAGATTCGCGTGCTTTTTAATCTTTCGGAGAATATCAATCTTTTTCACTGTATTCTTCTTCTGTTTAGATAAAATATCGTTGGCATCCCGTGTTTTCCCGGTAAAAAAAAGAAGAAGATTTGAACCAAATTTCCGATAAAGTTCACTCCGCAACCGAATGCACTCTGTTTCTACAGTCTCATCCCACTTGAATTTAAAAAACTTTATCCCTCCATAAGCAGCTATGTATTGATCCTGTTTGCCAATGGGTTTACCCAGAATATCAATTTCAATATGGCAAGCTTTTTGAGCCAGTTCCTCAGCCGAAATTTGGTCCCCGCGATAGGCATACAGCGCATTGAGCAAACCCGCAGTTATGCTACTCGATGATCCCAAACCCGATCCACCAGAGGGAATATCTGCAAGTGTGGTAATCTCAACTCCTTTCTCAACACCAGCGAGTTTCATAGCCTCTCGGACAAGATCATGTTCTATTTCATCGACCGATTCGGCAATCTCTTTCTTAGAATAGTTAATATAAATGAGGTTAATAATTTCTATTCAACATTCAATATTTCTTTATATTCTTTTCATTCAAAATTCAACATTCACAATTCAACATTTCTTTGGCTTTCCATTCAACATTCAAAATTTCTTCATCCTGTCTCCTGCAACCTGTTTCTTCTGCATTTAGCTACTTGTAGATATCCCCTCTTGTTCCTATCTTCAATACTTTAACGATAGGAGCCTCATAGTCAATTGAATAAATAATCCTATATGTCCCTATTCGCCTCCGATACGTACCGGCTCGCCCCTTTATCGGTTTTATATCCCCTACAAAAGGGTTTTGCTCGAAGTCTTTTAGCACCTCTGTTGAAGCGTATGGCTTCGCTTCTTCTCCATACGGGAGAGATAGCGAGCAGCCGACTTGGATATTCTGACCTCCCAGATCATTTCAAATCCTGAAGCAACAGATAGTTCCCGCTGTCCATCTTTTCTTCGATAAGATCAAGTTCGGAGACGACCTCAGGGGGAAGTTCTTCTTCGCCTATTTGCTCTCGGAGGTAGTGCTCCACTGCTTGCCAGACAAAAGCCGAAAATGGAATCCCTTTCCCTTTTGCATAGTATCTGGCCATTTGTTCCACCTCTAAAAAAGAGGGGGGAACGCTCAATACCGTTTTCCGGCGTGCCATATCAAACCCTCCTTGCCTTGATAAATCCCTGTATAACTTTCACTGCCATGTGGACCTTTCGGCCCACTCCCTTACTATTCTGCCTCCTGTCTCCTTTTTTTAAACCACCCTATCACCCTTCTAAACAACACCTTTTCATTCAAAATTCAACATTCAGCATTCATCATTTCTTTGGGTTCAACTTTCAACATTTCTAAACCACCCCATCCCCCTTAATCACCGCTGGGAAAGAAGCCTTGAACGTCTGCTTACTTGCCACCTTCTTATCTATCTAAAAAGACCAGATCTTATCAGTTTAAAAACAGTATTCTCTTACCTTCTTAAGAATTCCGTAAATTCTTCGGCCCTAAGATCGGCTTGCCTTAAGATCCTTTTGAGTGTTCCCCTTGGTATATCCTTCGAATGAATGGGAACCGTAACTCTTAACTCTGGTCGGGCTTTATAAAGCAAAC
>CAZPNF010000230.1:0-4302 GCA_964587715.1 uncultured bacterium
CTCTTAAAGGCATGGTTAAGGAGATTAAGGGAATTGAGAGGAGGCTTGTGCAGACGTTGGGGGACTTGAGGGAAAAAATTGAGAAACTGAAAAGCGAGAGAACTGAACTTCTGGAAGAGATAGAGAGCCTCAAGAGAGCAGGAGAAAATAAAGTTAGCACTCTGGAGAAAGAGGTAGCCTCGCTTCGAGAAGACGTGGAATCTCTGAAGGAAATGTTAGGCGACCTCGAATAGCAACACTGCAAAAAATCAATTCTGGTCTTGAATGAGGCTATTATGCCAACTGAACGGTTTTGAGGCTCTACCAAAAGAAGCCAGTTTGCTCGCTCTAAAGAGGGGAAACCGAAGAAGGGCAGCGAATACTAATCCTCAACAGAAAAATATTGATTCCAGTTATGTACTCTTTTTGAGACGTGAAGCAAGCAGGAGACGCTTTTTTATTAGATCCTTAACTTCTTCTTGGAACTGGTAATCGTTTTCTAGTTTACGGAATTCGTTGCTGAATTCTTCGAATCCTGCGGGAATTTCCAATTTCAAGGTAATGAAGGGTTGTCCTATGGCCATCTCGAATTGTCTCTTAGCCTCTTCATACTCGGATTCTGGTTTTTTCTCTCTAGATTCGATCCATTTTCTAACCAATTTGTTCACACCCATAAATTGAACCGTACAATTAGATAAATGCTTGCGAAGCCTAGCTGGACAAGAGAAGTGATTACACCTACTTTTGTGAACTCAGCGAAACTCAGAGAGATGCCCTCGCGTTTGAGGGCACCTATGCCCATCATCATTACAGCACCACTCAAAGGTGTCATGGCACCACCCAGATTCGTTCCAAGAACCAACGCTGACCACACGGCTGCCGAGTTTAACGCGGCAACTCCGCTGATTATCGGAGAAAAAGTGAGTGCAACAGCTATATTGCTTACTGCGCCGCTTGCAAGACCGCTAGCCCACAGAGTGGCTATGCTCGCCCCTAATGGGCTTTGTCCAACTGTTTGGAAGAGTTGCGTCGATATGTCGTTTAAGAGTCCAGTGCTTTCTAGACCGCCAACCACAAACATGAAGCCTGCGATGAAGAATATGGTTTCCCAGTCTAGTTTTTTGAAAATATCTGCGGGGTCAGAATTGCTCAGAGCCAAGGCAATGATGGCGCATCCTAAGGCAACAGCTTCAGCTCCAACTCCAAGATTTTCCAGCGTCAAAAAGAGCACCACCAAAAGGATGAGGATCAGGATGGAACGATAAAAGAATTTTTTGTCTTTTACGCTCTCCCAAGGATTATATTCTGGCAGTTCTTTTTTCTCGCCGAGTCTCGATTTGAAGAGCATGTATAAGACGAAGATTGTTAACGCCCAGAGGGCAAGTTCACAAAGGGCTAGGTATTCAATGAAGGCTGTAAAGCTAAACCCTGCTTGAAGACCAATTATCATGTTAGACACCGAGCCGATCAGAGTGCTTGTGCCCCCCAAATTAATCATCACCATAGCAGAGACGAAGTAAGGCACCGGATCGTAACGTAACAGCTTGGTTATGGTCGCCATGGCAGCGGCTATGAGCAGCATTGCCGTTGGATCGCTGAGAAAAACTGAAACAGCAGCAGCAACCACGCAGACAGAAACAAATAACAGAGTGGGATTTCCACGCGAAATTTTGACGGCATATAAGGCTCCGAAACGAAAGAGGCCACTCCGCTCAGCTACTTCCACTACAATCATGACGCCCAGCAACAGAAAGATTAGTTTCATGTCTATGAAGCCCAAAGCTTCTTCGTATCCGAAGACATCGTATAGTAGACCGAACCATACTGTAAGCAAGGCTCCTATCAAGGCAGCAACTGACATGGGAACAATTTTGGTAGCCGTGATGAGAATTGTCAGCAGGTAGATGAGGATGAAGAGTATTTGAACTGGGTCCATGTTAATCCCTGTTCTTTCTTCTGTCAGCCATTTTTGCAAAGCTGTTTGCCATAGCCTCGGCTTTTCGTTCAACTATTCTGTAAAGGATTCGCCCAATATCATAAATTAGGATAAGGATTATCGCAAGAGCAACATAGATAGTACCGGTTGCAAAAGGACCTTCGATACTCGGCTCTAGAGTTGCTATTAAAGGCTGAAGGGCAGTCGTCACTAGAATAATGATAATAATGTATATAAGGTCTCTTGCAGCCCTCTTCGGAGACCGCTCTTCTTTTATTCCCAATTGTTTAACGAATATGTCAGTTACGATGTCGCTTAGCACCAAAGCATCTGCCAATGCGCGTATGAGAAAGATTGCTGTGAAGATCAGCGCAATGGCTCCTATTAGCGTTCCGGCGTTTATGTTGATGCCCGGAAGGTCTATGCCACTCATGGTGCCAGGAACAAAGGTGTTTATTAGATAAAATATAAACGCCATGACCAGACTCATCGTTAACCTAGGAAATCTGCTCCGAATCTCCTCACCAACAGGTTTCTTCGCCAACCGCCTCTCCCCTTAGAACTTCGTCGTATGTTTTAATGGTTCATGAATATTAACACTACGGATGCATCTAAATTGTCAATAAAGCAGTCCAAGAAAAACTTTTGGAATGCTAAATATGAATGCATGCTTCTCTTAGTATCAGGATTTTTTGGATAAAAATTTCGCAGGATTGTTTCTATTTAAGGATGCACAGCATAATTTGAGACAGAAGAACTGTCGAGAGATATAACAATCCGTCGCACCCAGTCAATTTTTTACAAAAACTCTTAAAATACATCGGCATATAAGCATACCAATCGTTAGTGCAAACAGAACCACAAAACAGTAGGTATGATGTTTATGCCTTTCACGCCATTCCATTTGGGTCCAGCTTTTGCTTTAGGGCTTCCACTCAGAAAATATTTGCATGCACCCACCTTCATATTAGCCAACGTAATACTCGATGTCGAACCGTTCTTAGTTCTTCTTCTGGGGTTACGTTATCCATTACACGGATATTTCCACACATTCCTCCTAGCCTTATTTGTGGGTCTCAGTCTCGGTTACACGATGTTTCTGCTTGAGAGATTTCTGCATAAATTTTATCGAGGATTAGTATTGGAACCGAACGGCAAGTTAGATTTGAAATCTTTCATGGCTGCGGGGGTTTTAGGTACCACACTCCACATTCTTTTGGATGCTCCGCTTTACAGCGAAATGCAACCTTTTTATCCACTAACAATCAATCCGCTCTACAATCCTTCTCTGAGCACAACAATCTACAACATTTGTGTCTGGCTGGGAATCATCGGAGTCATATACTACACATACCTGCTTGTTTTGCGCGGTTACATGCACGTTCATTCAAAAGCCCAACAACAAATCTAACGGTTGATGAAATTTCAGGAAAAATATTGTTTTCAACAATCATCTGCTATTAGGCTCCTAATATGCGTAAAGTTCGTGTGAATAATTAGATGTTGTTGTTTTTTCAGAAATCAAAAGGAGTCTAAAAGAATAAATCTGCAATATTAATTGTAGCCGTTGTTGAATTTTCTCATGGGAAAATTGGCTGTTTTTAGCTAAAAGAGAAAGTTGATGGAAGCGCTTTTGCATGTTTTGTTTAAACTTTTTTGTTGCCAGAATCTTGAAGAGTAGTGGTTTGTGCGTTTTATTGGTACCAAAGCTTTTGTGCTAGAAAATACTTACACTCCCTTTAACATTTAACATAAAAATGGGGTTCACCGTGGAAACAGAAGAATTGAAGAGAATGGCTGCTGTGCTGCAGGAGTTGGGGCTAAGCTACGCAGAGACTCTTGAGGTCATGAATGAAATGGCTAAGGATGTGAAAGAGGCGAAAAAGTTGTGGAGAGACGGATACAAGTCTAAACTCATCAAAATCGCCTTAGCTTTGATAACCTTTCCGGAACCCACTCCAATAAGCGAAAGTATGGGCGCCGTAGTCTTGGCGGCTGGGCTTATTCAGAACAGAATCAAAAAGTCAACGTTGCATGTGGAAGACGTTTACAAAACGTTCCAAGATGTGAACAATGACATACTGAAAATCAGACAGTTCAGAACTTAACAATACTTAATTTATTTTAAGTGTACCCCAGTCAAGCATGAGGCTTTTTGTCTGGAACCAGTTCCTTCAGCTTCTCTTCTGGTGCGCCTAGACAGTAAAGTATTCCAGCAAGGTTGTCCTTGGTTATGACTCCAGACGCCACTTTCTGAAGAACTTCCTTCGGATAGAGCGCAATTCCCAGCCCCGAATTTTGAAGCATAAACCTGTCGTTTGCCCCGTCACCAACCGCAACCACCTGCTCCATCAAAAGATTTTCTTTCTCAGCTATCTCCCGCATCA
>CAZPNF010000231.1:0-4296 GCA_964587715.1 uncultured bacterium
TGATGTTGTTATGAATGAATTATAAAGTACGCATTTTCGTGAAGAACCTTATTTTCTTAGCATACCTCAAGTTTGCAACAAAGCCTATTTTTGAGGAAAACTACCCCACTGGAGCTTTTTCCGCAAACGGTCAAAAAAAGAATGATCCTGAAAACTTACAAGATTAACATAAAAGTTGCCTTTTCGGACTTCTATAGAAGTACCAGAAGAAATATTAACATTTTTTTGTCCATCCATACTGAGAAGAGCTTCAGAATTATAAAGCTGAACTTTAAGGATTACTTTACTATCTGCCGGAATTACTGTTGGTCGAGCAGTCAGAGTGTGAGGGCAAATAGGATTTAGAATGATTGATTCTAACGAAGGGACAACTATTGGGCCCCATGCAGAAAGTGAATAAGCAGTGGATCCTGTAGGGGTAGCGACTATAATTCCATCTGAAACATAGGTATTAAAATATTCTCCATCAATGGTTACCTCAACCTCCATCACCCGTGGACTTTTCCCTCTGTCCAGAGTTACATCATTGAGCGCAAAGTAATGTTTTTGATCCAGACTCGGAGAAATGTGAGCAGATAGAACCATTCGTTTTTCAATTGCAAATTCTCCAGCAATGAGTCGTTCCATTTTTTTATACATATCTTCGATGGAAATTTCTGTTAAAAAACCCAGCCCACCCATATTAATGCCCAGCAGGGGTTTTTCCCATTTGCCAACAAGGCGAGCAGCGGCAAGCATTGTTCCGTCTCCACCCATTGCAATGACCAGATCACTTGTACTGGGTAGAACAGTATGATCCACAACTTCCACTTTTTCTGCACTGACTCCCAGCCAATCTTTAAGCTGGCGGCTTATAACAACCTCGACTTTCTTGTCCATAAGCCATGCTAAAAAAGAAGGAAGAGTCTCTTTTACTTTAACTTTATGTATATTAGCAAAAATTCCAATCTTCATTTTCTTTGAGCCATAAAAGTTTCAATTCTATTAACCAGATTTTCAACATCCAATTTCACATCACATAGAAGATCTTTCAGACTTCCGTGGGGGACAAATCTGTCCGGCAGCCCGAATCGCTGGAATGAGATTCCTTTTGTTCCTGATTCAGAAAGAATTTCAGCAACAGCACTCCCAAAACCTCCCAGGATTGTATTGTTTTCCACAGTAACAACAGCAGGAAAATTTTGTACTACTTCATTAATCATTTCTACATCTATAGGTTTAATAAATCTTGCATTGACCACCCGTGCTGTTATCCTCTTTTCTTCCAACTTTTCAGCTGCCTGAACTGCTGGTGCAACCCTATCCCCTACGGCTAATATTGCTAAATCATTACCTTCACGCACCACTTCGCTTTTTCCAATGGGGATTTTTTCAAATCCCTGCTTCAGGGGTAATCCCAAACTTTCGCCGCGGGGATACCGGAAAGCAATCGGCCCTTCTCCGTAATTAAGAGCTGTCCACAGCATGTCGCGGAGTTCATTTTCATCTTTTGGAGCCATAACTACAAAGTTAGGCACAAGCCTGAGGTAGCTGAAGTCAAAACTTCCGTGGTGAGTCGGGCCGTCTTCTCCTACCAATCCGCCACGATCAAGAGCAAACACTACTGGAATCTTCTGAAGCGCTATATCATGAATTAGTTGATCAAATGCTCGCTGAAGAAAAGTCGAATAAATAGCAACTACTGGTTTAAATCCACGTAGGGCTAATCCTGCAGCAAATATTACAGCGTGCTGCTCTGCTATACCCACATCAAAAAAACGATCAGGAAACCTCTTTGCCAGGTGAATCAAGCCTGTGCCATCAGCCATGGCTGATGTAATACCTACTATTTTATCATCCTTCTCAGCTAACTCAACCAGAGCTTTACCAAAGACTTCGGTGTAAGTTGGTGCTTTTTTTGCTCTGGTATTTCCAGTCTCGGGAGAAAAGGCCCCCACTCCATGAAATTTGGTTGCATTTTCCTCTGCGAATTTGTATCCCTTCCCCTTTGTTGTTAAGACATGAATGAGAATGGGTCCGTGAAATCTTTGCACATCTTCAAATATCTTTATAAGCTGTGATATATCGTGCCCATCGATCGGACCAAAATACCTGAATCCCAGACGTTCAAAGAGCAATCCAGGGACAAGCATTGCTTTCAGACCTTCTTCAACACGATGAACAGCTTCCCTGATCTGCTTTGAACCTCTGGGAAGTCTGCCCGTCAATTCCCACACGTCTGTTTTAATTCTATTGTAAAGAGGAGTGGTAATTATTTGTGTGAGATATCTTGAGAGTGCACCCACATTAGGAGAAATCGACATACAGTTATCATTAAGGATGACTATGATATCTCGTTTCGAGCCTCCCGTATTATTCAAACCTTCAAAAGCCACACCACCTGTCATTGCACCATCCCCCACAACAGCAACTACTTTGTAATCCTCCCCTTTTAGATCTCTGGCAGTAGCCATTCCCAGCGCAGCAGAAATAGCAGTTGAGGCATGTCCAACACCAAACGTATCGTATTCACTTTCAGTAATTCTGGGAAATCCACTTATACCACCGTATTGCCGAAGGGTATGAAACTGGTCTCTTCGTCCTGTCAGTATTTTGTGAGCATAGGCTTGATGTCCCACATCCCAGAGAATTTTATCCCTCGGTGCATCAAACACAGTGTGTAAAGCTAAAGTTAGTTCTACTACTCCCAGACTGGGAGCCAGATGCCCACCTGTATGAGAAACCGAAGAAATTATAAAATCTCTCATTTCATCGGCTAATTGTTCCAGTGCTGGAATATTCAATTTCTTAAGATCTTGTGGAGAATTAATAGAAGTCAAAAGTTTTTTCATACTGCCTACCTCAAGAAAATATGTTACTCAACAGATTCCAGATGGAATTCTCCATCCTTTGTTAGTTGCTGCAGACGAATCTCAGCTTCACTTAATTTCTTTGAACAGAATTTGGCCAGTTCCATACCTTCTTCAAAAGCTTTTATTGATTCGCCCAAGGTAGATTCTCCCTTTTCCAGGGTTTGAACAATAGTTTCAAGTCTGCGAAAAGCTTCTTCAAAAGTAAGCTCTTCTTTGTTTGATTCTGTCATAGTTTTATTTACACCCTCTTTGTATTTTCTGGTAATTTATACAAATTCTCTGATTTTTCAAAGAATAATTTTAGAAGACATTATAGACGCCTTCAGCGACGGCTAAGATAGCCAACGAATTTCATGTACCCTTCCGCTGACATACGAAGTTCACCAAAGGCGGAATTAAAGTTGCTCACATCCCATACATTTTTAATTACAATCATATTAGCCCATAGTATATGTGGGTATTTAGCCGGGTGGCCTGAATAGAGCGACACACATAAAACACCCTTTGTGGCACAACTTTTAGCCCGTGTTTTACTAATACAAAGCATCGAAAGAAATTAAAGCATTACAATATAGCGAATCATGCACATGATGCGACGGGACCACCCGGCCAATTACGACGTTTAGTGAGTCAACGATCTGAACCCTTATCACCAGAAAATGCAAAGTTGTAGATAACTCTTCCCCGGTGGGTAGGTAAACTGCAAATCTTCACGCCATCTAATAAAATCATGAGACCCATGCGATAGTTCCGTGATGGTAAGTCTCCTTTCTTTTTGAACCTTTGTCTCTCAGCATGGGAAGAAAGAGAACTAAGAATTATACAAGGAATTATAACGTGTGCATGATTTTAAGATTTTACAATCGCGGCAGAAAGATAGCCAACTGTATACTGTCCGGGTTGTTTTTCGCCGGTCACATCTCCAGAATTGGTCTGGTGAAGTACGATGAGCTTATTCGTACCCATTCGCTTGGCGACATCAACAACGATTGAGACAGGAACTTTTCCGCATACACTGCAATCACTCGGACTTAAAACTTTCCTAATGCGGTTAAGATCAAAACTTGAAAGTGCCTCCACCACAGCTTTATCTCTTTTCACTACCTCATCATAGTCAGGGATGTGATGAAGATCAGTACTGGCAACGAGCAGGGATTTCTTACCCTTCAAAACTTTTAGCAAGGCTTCTACAATGTCCTGACAGCCGTAAACATCCCCTAAACCTACCATAATGGGAAGAAGTGTGAAATCTTTCAATGCTACCTGTAAAAATGGTAATTGAATTTCTATTGAGTGCTCTGTTTCTTGAGAGACAAATGTTAATCCGACTTCTTCTGTAATTTGTTTGAGGAGTTCTTTTTCTATTGGTACTTTTCCCAGAGGTGTCTCGTAGCAAGAAGCAGAATTGACCATATATCGTCCAACCGGCATCCGATGAAACGGT
>CAZPNF010000232.1:0-4270 GCA_964587715.1 uncultured bacterium
TCACTTTGCATTTTGATTTTTACTTTTTGAATTTTCCAAGCTGACTTTAAAAAATAACATCAAAAACTTGACTCAAAATTCAAGCTTTTTGCTAAATAAAAGGTTTAATATTGGTAGCCTCCCTTCGTATATTTAAGGGATAGAAGTTTAAAGAGAAAGGAGGCTTACCATGTTTAAAGATAACTCATTAGATTTCAAAAATCAAAGGTTTTTTTATTGACACTGCGTACCGCATTGACTCAAAAATAAAGTAACTCATAGAGGGGGAAAAGTACATATCTAATTCTCAAGATGAGAGCAGAGGCTCTCATCTACCCGTTCATGATAAAAAATACTATTACACTCTCAGGGATTGTTCCAGAGATAGCACCTCTACTTAGGATTAACTCCGCTAAATTTTTCTGGATTTAAGGCGTAAGCCTTTTATCCCTTTTTTGAGACAACACGTATTGCAATGCGAAACAATGATGAAGAACCACCAGCGGTTATTGTGAGGTTTTCCTCCCGATTAAGAGCCGAATGTAGCCTTTAAAAAAATTGTATGTTTTGAAACTACCAAAACCATGATTGCGTAATATCGTCTTCCAATCTCTTTCAATAAAATCAAATGCATAGGGACACTCGATAAACTTAAAAATAGTTCTTAAATAAAAGGGCATATCACTCAGTGAAAATTCACTGTAATCGAGGATAAGAAAATCACCGCCTCTGTCTAATGCATTAAAGGCATTATCAATAATCTGCTCTCTCACTTTCTGGGGGAAACCATGCAGTACAAAGGAGATAAAAACTTTGTTAAACTCTCCGTTATAAGGAAGAGGTTGATCAATTCTCTGGTTAAAAATTTTAGTATTTGAAAAATCAGCGCACCTCTTTTTGAACTGGGAGATCATTTCTTCGGAGATATCAACTCCAACAATTTCTCCTGTTGGAGAAAGATACTTATGCATCAAACACGCGTTCCTACCAGTGCCTGCTCCCAGATCAAGAATCCTATCCTCGGGGTTAATTTTCATCAAACGAACTGCTTTTTTTATAAAAAGAGAATAGCTGCCAAAGGTAAGAACGTTAAGCAGTGCATCGTAATGTTTTGCATCTAATCCATGAACTTCTACCTTGGATTCTGGATAATAGCTTGCCATATTTCAATCCTTTTTTACATTTGATTTTTTAACTATTCCATATTATAAATCTTTTTGCCGAGTTCCTTAAGTGCTTCTTCTATCCTGCCTTTCTGAAAAAAAAGTTTTACACCCCTTTCTTCCAGTCTTTCTACTCCTTTTTTTCCGATGTGAGAAGATAGAATAATCTCACAATCATTAATAATTTCGTATACATCCAGAGTTTTTAGATGCTGCATAGTATTGGCATAGGGATTCTTTCTCTTTTCAAGGAACTCAGATTTTCCCCCTTCGTCAATCTCATAAATAAACATTTCCTCCGCCATCCCCAGCATCTTTGGAAAAATGTTTACTCCATCGTTAGTAGGAACAGCAACTTTAACAGTTTTTTCTATCACGTCATTCATCAGCGATTTTTATTACAGCATTGAACTTTACTCCATCCTATACAGAATAAATAGTTCCATAAAAAT
Organism: uncultured bacterium; assembly: GCA_964587715.1. Classification (GTDB taxonomy): domain Bacteria; phylum Zhuqueibacterota; class QNDG01; order QNDG01; family DSAB01; genus CAYYPT01. Next base: position 1,595 of record CAZPNF010000232.1, read on the forward strand.
CCTGGTTGATTTCATCAAACCTTTCCCGATAAAATTTAACAGCCTGCGGGAGGTAGTCCAGAATATCCTGCGCTGAGATACCGTCCTCTCCTTTATCTCTGGCTGCTATGTCCCCTGAAAAACCGTGGATAAAAACACCTGTCCTCACAGCATCTTCCAGCGAAAGTCCCAACCCGAACATAGCAGCAATTGTACCTGTTAGAACATCGCCAGAACCCGCTGTTGCCATACCGGAATTCCCGCTGGTGTTGATAAACACTCTGCCGTCAGGATAACCTATTAAAGAATGTGCTCCTTTCAAAACAATGATCGCATTCAACTTTTCTGCTTCTCTTTCCACTATTCCAATCTTGTTTTCATCTATCTCGCTTATTGGAATATTCGTGATTCTGGACATTTCCCCCAGGTGGGGCGTAAGAACAGTTGGTTTTGATCTTTCTTTTATGATTTCCATATTTTTAGAAATAGATGTAATCCCATCCCCATCAATCAACAGAGGCTTATCTATTCCCTTTGCCAGTTCTCTGACCAGTTCCTGTGTCTCGATGTTGAGTGATAATCCTGGCCCTATAACAACCATGTCCACCTGTTCCGAAAGGCTGAGAAGTTTCTCCTTATTTTCAAGCGCGATACTGCCGGAATCTGTCTCTCTCTGGGGAACAAAAACAATTTCACTTCCTTTGCTGGCTATAAAAGGCAAAACTGAGGACGGTGTTGCAAGCCGGGAATACCCTCCACCTGCCTTCAAAAAAGAATATGCAGAAAAGTAAGGCGCTCCAAAATAACTCGATGCACCTGCAATAAAAAGAACATCTCCAAAATTTCCTTTGTGTCCGTTTTTATCACGCTGTGGGAGTGGAACAGGTTCGTTAATTTCTACTTTGAGGGAATCCATATTATAAAGAGAAGGAGGAAAAGATATATGTGAAACGTAAAGCTTACCACAATTTTCATATCCTGGATAGAGTATATTCCCTATCTTGGGGAGTCCAAAAGTTACAGTGTAATCAGCCCTTACAGCCACCCCCATTACTTTGCCGGTATCACCATTTATGCCGGAAGGGATATCTATGCTGAGCACTTTTCCCTTACTTCTATTAATCAACCGGATTATATCCCCGTAAAAGCCTTCTACATTTCTTGACAATCCTGTACCAAATATTGCATCAATAATTCCATCACAGGTTGAGAGAGCAGTTTCAATGGATTTAAGTGACTCGCCACGTTTAATCTTTACTGGAAATCTGGAAAGTATCTCAAAATTTTTCTTTGCTGCTCCTCTGAATTTTTTCTCCTCCCCCAGAATAAAAACCTTCGTTTCTCCACCCACTGAGTGTATTTTCCTGGCAAGCACAAGCCCATCTCCACCATTATTACCTATGCCAGAGAGAACAACAAATTTTTTGCCTCTTATTCCGAATTCCTTTAACAAAATAAAATAAGCAGCCTGGCCTGCATTCTCCATGAGAAGTTCCTGAATGACGCCAAGCTCCTCTACGGCTCTTTTATCCAGGTTTCTCATTTCCTCTACTCGGCTTATTTTCATTTCCTTGCCTCGTTAGTTAACCACATGGTTTTTATTTATGAAATACCAATTCTATCCGGAAAAAGAAAAAAACACTTGCTGAGAGCGAGGGCTCTCAGCTACCCCTTCATGGTGAAAAATACTATTATACTCTCACGGATCGTTCCAGAGATAAGCGAAGCAGTCTCTGGAACGATATATATCCCCTATCTTCTAGTGATGCCACCTCTTCAAGAGATGGCATCACTACCCCATAAAATCCTTACGGATTAACTCCACCAGATTTTCAAGGAATTAACTCCGATTTTTTTTCAACAGAGCGTTGGGAATCACCAAAACAGTTTCTTTCCAGAAAAGATTTGACTTTAGAATAAACTTCCATCACCGTGTCTGTTTGAGGAAGCACAGACAGAATCATTTCTATGTAATTTCTTTCCTTAACTATCTGAAATGTCCGCGGGAAATTAACATCATAAACCCAGCCCATCTGAAGCAGCTTAAAATCGTTAAGCGTTTTTATAGATGTTGCTTTCACAATCCTTCCAGCTAACAAATCCTGACAGACTCCATCCGAAATCTCAGGATTATCTGGCAAATCAAGTTCGATGCTGCTGTTCCGGGATTCATTTTTGCTGTGGTAATAGTCGGTAACAACTCTCCAGATGTCTAACTTGTCAGCATCACGAAGCAATTTTGCAAAGAAGAGACATTCTTCTGTCTCATCTTCTGGCAGCTCTGCGCGATTATGGTACAAAATTACTCTGAATATAAGATCGCGAGTTGGCGGATCAATTTTGTCTAAGACTTTGTGTTTTTTAAGCACCTTAACACCGAGCGCAGCATGGTCTTCAGAGACAAGGTCAAGAAAAGTCCCATATCTCGCATACTGTTCAAATCGCCCGACATCATGAAAAAGTGCCATCACCTCTGCAAGATAAAGATCAGTCTGGCTCAAATCAAGACTCTTACCAACATCAATTATTTCTGAACATACCCGTGCTGTATGCTCCTCCTTCAAATTGATGTTCTGCTGATAATCAAAATCTCCTGCTTTAAACGTCCTGACATATTCAGCAAACCAATCCTTTAATCTTAACAGAGTTTGTTGATCAATCACATCCACCAACTATTATATAGAATCTACTTCTACA
>CAZPNF010000233.1:0-4266 GCA_964587715.1 uncultured bacterium
TTACGTCAAGGTCTGAAAATTTGGGCTGATGAATATCGAGAAGAAGTGAACCAGTCACCCCAAAAGAATCCTCGGAAACACCGCTTGTTTCCTCCAAAAACCTTGTGAATCGGACAAGTTTCTGCTGTAAAGAATCTGGTTGCAGGGCTTGCCTCAGTTGAGCCAATTTTTTTTCTGGCTTGAAATGTTCTTTTATGTTCCGGTGGGGAACCGCGGTTACGGTGATGTTATCCACGGGAGAATGGAACAGGTAATGGGGACAGTTAACTTCTAGATAGCTGAATGTCTCCAGCAGATTCGGAATCGTGTATCTCTGCAATATTCTGCTGAACCTTTTTTGGTCATGTCCCCAGATGCCGGAGTCTGAGGGAACGTACTTAATGTAGGAGATGACCCTGTCGGGCGGATGCAACGGACCAACTACACAAAAAAAGAAGTTTTCGTTGGTTTGAAGGAAATCCCGGTCCCTGAAGCCACGCATACTTTCAACAGTCTCGAAAAGCCACTATTATACTTAACCGACATCCTCACTCTTTTAAACAGAAGCAAAATAGGTTACTGCTATAGCTATCGCATCGTAAAGACCATGCATCCAAGCTGAAGCAACAGTGTTTCCGTCACTTTTCTGCCAAATATAACCCAGAAATAGGCTGACAACAGTTACTGGAATGATGGCGCGTAAAGAATTGAGTCCATGTAAGAGCCCAAACATGATAGAGGCAATCACAAGCCCTGCTGCTTTCCCATACGAGTTTTCAAATCCTCTCTGCACAAAACCTCTGAAAGCCAACTCTTCAGCCGGTCCAACTAAAGCTAAGGAAAGGCCAATCAGGGCAATCAACTGCAACATGTCTCTGGGCAGTAACGCCTCTGTAAGAAGTTCCGCATTTGGGTCTGGACCAAGAACAATTTCTTGAACTAGGGAAATTCCTCCTGCTAAAAAGAGTAGGAGCACTGCAGCAAGAGATACAATCGCTATTGTTTTGAGGCTTGGCTTTTTCAGTCCTAGTTTTCTTAAACTTGCTCCTTCGTATTTGGCGAACAGAAGTGTGATTGCGAGGATTATGCTTTCGGTGATTGGGAGAGATACGAGTGCAAGTGGAAAGCTCGATTCTTGCATGTCGAGCCCTAATCCAAGCATCAAGATGGCTACTATGAAGCTTCCCACAATGAGTCCGGCAGCCAATGTGAGGTAACAGAGGAACGCTGTTTTTGCTTTCCAGTCGGATTGATTCTCCATAATGGTTTCCTTCCAGATTGAGGTTGAATAACTATTGTGGTTGCCTATTAACACTTGCCTCTTGTCTGGTCTAGTAATAGCCTTGACGGCATATAATAAAAAAAAGGGTGTCTCTGTTTACACAGTCAACAAGGAAGCGTTTTTATAGACATTTGTTCATTTGTTCCACTTCAAAATGGATTTTTGTTCAACCATGGGAAAAGATTTATATATAAAACTGTAATATTTCCATGGCATATTGAATAAAGGTGCATGACATGGGAGCTAGAGAAAAAGACGTCTTAGAGAACGTAGACAAAGTCGCCGCTGAACTAAGGGCGCTACTCGAAGAGGCTGTAAAGAAAAACCTGACAGAAGACATGCTCTTTTCAGGGGGCATAGACACAAGCATTCTGGCAGTCATCGCATCAAAATATGTTCGCATCAGAGGCTTCACCTGTGCATTCAAACAGGCCAACGCGCTGGACCTGAAATATGCCAAGCTGATGGCAAAACAACTGAACATTGAGCATTACATTAATGCCTTCGATGAAGACGAAGTGTTCGAAGTAATTCCAGATGTCGTCAAAGTTTTGGGCTCCTTTGACCCCATGGAGGTCCGCAACAGCATCACCATCACCATCGGACTGAGATTCGCAAAATCTTACGGGTCAACCAAACTGATTACCGGAGACGGAGCAGACGAACTGTTCGCGGGTTACCACATGTATTACCGATATGTAGGAGACAAGGAAAAGCTGAGCGAGAAGCTGAAGCGAATGTGGGAGATAATGGCGTTTTCCACGGTTCCTCTTGGAAAGGCGCTGGGCATCGAAGTGAGGCAGCCATTCTTGGACCCTGAAGTCAAGGAGTTTGCCATGAACCTGGACCCAAGATATTATGTTCAGGAGGAGCGGGGAGAGGTTTGGGGCAAATGGATTCTCCGCAAAGCTTACGAGGATGTGCTTCCGCCAGAGGTCAGATGGAGAGACAAGAACCCCATCGAGGTCGGATCAGGCACCACCATTCTTCCCAAATTTATGGCTGAGAAGATTTCTGACGCGGAATTTGCGGCTAAAAAGAAGAAGATTCTGGAAACAGACAACGTTACCATCAGAGATAAGGAGCAGCTGGTCTACTACGAGGCATACAGAGAGGCTGTGGGTGTACCCCACCCCGAAGACCCCGATGCCAGAACCTGTCCCCAATGCCACTCTAACGTTCCCGAAAACGCCACCGTATGCAAAACCTGCGGAGCCTACCCCATAACAGCAAACGGAACCTCGGTGACCTCCGAAACCACCTACGTCGACAAGTAAATCCTTTTTTCAGTTTAGTTCGATTTTTCAGGAAATGTTTAAAGGCGATAGTAGTCTGCAAAGTTTGCTGTCTTAACCTCGAGGATGAACGGTTTGGCAACGAAAGAGTGGATTCCCAGAGACGGCGAGACCCTTCTCACCAAAGAGGGGTTCATCTTCTACGTTTTTGGATATGAGCACCCGGACAATCGGGTTTTCGCCTTCCTAAAGTACATTCCCTCCAGCTTGGCGCATCATTTCCCTATACGTTTCCTTGAGCAGAAGTGGACGCTCGGAAACATAGAACTCTCTAGACCACAAAAGCTGTACACAGCCAAGAACTACCAAAAATTTGTTGAAACATTGAGGAAAACTTTTCCTCATTACCTGTATTGCTGTCCCTTCAGGGGCAAAGAGGTTCTAAGCGTTCCGCTGGACCGCATAGAGAGAGTTTATTTGCCGGGCGAGTGCCTGCAGGAGCTATTCGAAAAAGAAGATAGAGATGCTTTACAGAACGAGGCTGTGGAGCTGGTTGCGCTTCTCTCCAAAGAATCGGGAGTGCCCATCCAAGATTTTGGTATCCACGGGTCTGTTGGGCTGAATATGCACTCTGACTATTCCGACATTGACCTCGTGGTTTATGGCTCCGAGAACTTCAAGAAGCTGGAAAGCACAGTTAACAGGCTTGCCGATGAAGATGTGTTCTCGTATGTTTTAACCAAGAAGATGGATCATGCACGAAAGCATAGGGGGCGCTTTAGTGATCGGCGTTTTGCGTACAATGCCGTAAGAAAATGTGATGAGATAGATGCTCAGCATGGAAAACTGAGGTATACGCCAGTCCAGAATGTCAGTTTCAGCTGCATGGTTGTTGACGACAGCGAGAACATGTTTAGACCTGCAATCTACCCGATTAGGGGCTATCAGCCAGACGATTCTGAGTCAGAGCTGCCGGAGGAGCAGGTTCCTGCAAGGGTTGTGTCCATGATTGGCTACTACAGGAATGTGGCTCGGAAGGGGGACTGGGTTAAGGTTTCGGGGACGCTGGAGCGGGTGGAAAATGTTGAAACAGGCGAGACTAGTTACCATGTTGTTGTGGGCACGGCTACAAGAGAGAAAGAGTATATTGAGCCTGTTTGATTTGGTTAACAGTCAACACAGGAAAATAATGCAGCACTATTCCTGCAAAAACAGGAAAAAGACTGTTTTCAACAATGCTCTGTTATTAGGAGCCTAATATGAATGCTGGGTTGTGAGGTGTTTGGTTGATGAAGCTGCGTGACCGTGACGCCATACTTACAGAGGACGGCATAATTTTCAGGGTTTACGGTTACATTCATCCTTCAGGCGCTTATGTGTGTGACCCAGAGTATGCGTCGCCAGCTGTCTTCAGGTCCACTAACCCTAGGACACGAAGAGGAGAAAATGAGCCGCTCTACTACAAGTTCTTTGCAGACGAGGGGATGAAGCTTGTTTTAGACAGTTTTCCTCAGTACACCGTTTTCTATGAGCCGTTGCAGAAGCGGCTGGTAGGCGTAAAAGAAGGCGACATAACAGAAGTCCGCAGACCAGATGTTGGATTGCAGCATACGTTTGCAGAAGAGCCTGATGACGTTCTGCTGAAGGCATTACAGGATTTGTTTTCGCGGATTTCTTCCCAGTCAGGGTTGACAGAACAAGATTTTGGAGTATTCGGCTCTCTTCTGCACGGCTTTTATCATCCCCGCCTTTCGGACTTGGACTTTATCG
>CAZPNF010000234.1:0-4247 GCA_964587715.1 uncultured bacterium
TTGATTTATGATGTTGTTATGAATGAATTATAAAGTACGCATTTTCGTGAAGAACGAGAATAAAAAGTAATCCTTTAATGCTTATTAAAAAACCCACCGTATGGTGGGTTTTTTAATTTTTTTTCCTTGACATTCGTTTCTATTTTGGTATATTACTTCCGCACGGACAGGTAGGATTTTAGTGTGGATAACTTGTGGATTTTTCCTCGAAATCCCCTTTCTTCCCTTTTTTGATTGAAACTTATAAAGATAGAGGGAGTGTTTTGCTTATTTATAATCAAACGTATCTTTCTGTAATTTAATATATTATCTATATATCCAATGCTACGGCACTATAATTTTAGATAGCAGGAGCCTCTTATGATGAAGAGTGTGGATAACTTGGCTTTTAATGTGGACAACTTTGATCCTGAATCTGTCTGGAAACAATGCTTACAAATCATTGAGGAAAATATCAGTCCACAGAGTTACCAAACATGGTTCCTTCCTATAGTCCCTCTAAAACTGGAAGGACATCTGTTAACCATTCAGGTGCCAAGCCAATTTTTTTACGAGTGGATAGAGGAACACTATCCCCACATTATCCGAAATGCTCTCTCTCAAGTTCTTGGTGAAGGAGCAACCCCTCAATACACAATTCTTCAAAAAGATGGGAAAAATCCTTTTCCTCTTGATAATAACCATAATAAATCTACAGGAACATATATGGGAGAGGAAACTTATCTAAACTCCAGGTACACGTTCGAGAACTTTGTAGAGGGAAGCGGTAATCAGTTTGCAAAAGCGGCATCTCTTGCTGTTGCGGAAGCACCTGGTAAAACATCTTTCAACCCTCTTGTAATATACGGAGGAGTTGGCCTGGGCAAAACACATCTTATTCAAGCCATTGGAAATTTTGCCAGGGAACGAGGCTCTGACAAAAAAATACGATACGTATCAAGTGAAAAATTCACCATAGAATTTATTGATTCTATCCAGAATAACCGCACTACAGAATTCAGTCAGATCTACCGCAGTGCAGATCTTCTTCTTGTCGATGATGTACAGTTCTTTATGAGTAAAGAAAGAACTCAGGAGCAATTTTTTCACACCTTCAATACCCTACACCAAAAAGGAAAACAGATTGTACTCTCTTCAGACCGTCCCCCAAAGGAATTAAAAGGTTTAGAAGAACGTCTTCTTTCCAGGTTTCAGTGGGGCTTAATTGCGGACATTCAACCTCCCGATCTTGAAACAAGAATCGCTATTCTTCAGCAAAAAGCAGACCTCGATAATATTAATCTCTCTATGGAAATTATAGAATATATTGCTACAAATATAAAATATAACATCCGTGAACTTGAAGGAGCACTCATTAAACTTTTAGCATACTCATCTCTAAAAAGTGTAGACATTAATTTAGAATTAGCTAAAATAATATTAAGGGATATTGTTGTTAGCAGACGGCAGGATATCTCAATAGAGGAAATTCAGAGAGCCGTATGCCAATATTTTAATATTCCAGATGACCTTCTAAGAGGTAAAAGTAGAAAGAAAGAAATTGCTTTTGCAAGACACACTGCTATGTATCTATCAAAAGAAATGACTAACTACTCTCTTAAAAGCATCGGGCTTCATTTTGGAGGCAGAGATCACACTACTGTAATTCATGCAATCCGCACAATATCAAATCTTCTAAACAAAAACAAAAACAACCAAAAAATAATGGAGACAATAGAAAATTTAAAGAAAAAAATAGAAGTTTCTTCTCTTTAAAAAATGTGGATATCTTGCTTTTATTTGTGAGTTCAGTGTTAACAGTTAACCATGGCTATTTTTATTTTTTATTGTTTAACATTTTATTCTCACTAATAATCTATTTATCCACAGGATGTCCACAATATATAACTCTTTTTTTTATAATCCTAACTTTTTAGTTTTGAAAAGAATAGATAATTACTAAACATTATAAATAGACTTATTAACATCTCTATAAAAACAATTATTTTCTCTTAAATATTTTAATAAAAGTTATTATGATATTTAGTGACGGTTTATTTCAATAAATCCATGGAGGAACTAAAAATGGAATTTACTATTCTTCAAAGCAGTCTTCTGGGAGCGCTTCAAACAATTTCTGGTGTTGTTCCAACACGATCTACTACTCCAATACTGGAAAATATCCTCTTCGATGTAGAAAATAACGATTTAAAAATCACCGGAACGGATTTAGAGGTTTCAATGACTACAGAAGTTTCCACGGAAGAAACAAACGAACCAGGGGCAATTTCTCTTCCATCAAGAGTGATTACAGAAACGATTAGATCTCTACCAAACATTCCAGTACATTTTACTGTGGATGAAAACAACAGGGTAAAAATTACCACAGAACAAGGATTTTATCAAGTTACGGGAATATCTAAGGAAAATTTTCCTGAAATGCCTGCACTGTCAGATGAGAAATCTATTGAAGTAAAAAATAGCGTTTTAAGCAGGATGTTTGATAAAACTATTTTTGCAGTGTCTTCTGAAGAGCTCCGTCCAGCACTAATGGGTGTATTTATACAAATTATGGCGGATGAATTTAGAATGGTTGCGACAGATGGACACAGACTTTCAAAAATAATTAACAAAAATTTCCAATATGGTAATACTTCAATTCAAATAATTGTTCCACCAAAGGCAGTCCAGATTGCTCTAAAAAATCTTGATGAAGATGGTTCAACAAAGTTAAACATAGATGAGACGGGCCTTTGTTTTAATTTTGATAAAACAGTTTTATATACAAGGTTGGTTGAAGGAGAATATCCGGATTATGAAAGGGTGATTCCAAAAGACAACGAAAAAAAGATGGTGGTAGATAAGAATCTCCTTTCAGCTTCTGTTAAGAGAGTTTCACTTTTTTCCAGTGCATTAACCCATCAAATCAAGTTTTCCTTATCCCCGGGTAAATTAATTGTGTGTTCAGAGGATGTTGATATTGGAGGTGAGGCAAGAGAAGAGTTAAAAGTTGAGTATGTCGACGAGCCCATGGAAATTGGTTACAATGCACAGTATATATTAGATATCCTCAGGCATATTGATACTGATGAGGTAAGTTTTTATCTAAAAGATCCTGTGAGCGCTGCCCCTGTTTCTCCCAGCAATCAAGCTAAAGATGAAGATTTTATCATGTTAATAATGCCTATAAAGCTGAGTTCATAATTGATGGAACAAATAGGAAACATACTTTCTAAATTTTTATATGAACTTGGTATTGATAGACCTGTCATGAAATACCGAGCTCTTACTATGTGGCCGGAAATAGTTGGAGAAAGAATATCAAATGTAACAGAGGCTAAACGCTTAACAGATGGTAAAATGTTTGTTAAGGTACAAAATGATTCATGGAGAAACGAACTTACTTTTTACAAGCAGGAAATTATACAAAAAATAAATAAAGAAATAGGGTTAAAAATTGTTAAGGATATTATCTTAATATAAATATTGCGAGGTAGAATGGCAGAAGAGAAATATGATGCAAAGAAGATCATAGTACTTAAAGGATTAGAAGGCGTCAGGAAACGGCCTTCTATGTATATTGGAGATACATCGTCAAGGGGACTTCATCATTTAGTATACGAAGTAATTGATAACAGCGTTGATGAAAGTTTAGCAGGTTTCTGCAGCGAGATTAAAGTTGTTATTCACAAAGAGGAGAGTATTTCGATATCCGATGACGGAAGAGGTATTCCCGTAGATGAACATCCCGTTCAACATCGACCTGCACTGGAAGTAGTCATGACTATGCTTCATGCAGGAGGTAAGTTTGATAAACAAACTTATAAAGTTTCAGGCGGGCTTCACGGCGTGGGTGTTTCTGTAACCAATGCTCTTTCAAAAAGATGTATGGTGAGAGTCTACAGGAATGGTAAGATATATCAACAGGAATACGAAAGAGGTATTCCTATCTATGATATGAAAGTTGTTGGCAAGACTAAGATAAAAACAGGAACAGAGACTACTTTCCAACCTGACCCTACGATTTTTAAGACCATGAACTTTAAATTTGACATCATCGGACAGCGACTTATGGAGCTTGCTTTTTTAAATAAAGGCTTGCTTATTAGTCTTAAAGATGAAAGAACCGGTCAGGAGAAAATATTTCATGCAAAGGGTGGACTCAAAGAATTTGTTGTATACTTAGACTCTACCCGTACACCAATTCACAAGAAACCAATTGTTATTGAAAATAAAAAGGAAGGAGTAGAAGTTGAAGTAGCACTGCA
>CAZPNF010000235.1:0-3942 GCA_964587715.1 uncultured bacterium
TGAACAATCAGCGTTGTACAAAAGAGCCCTCTATCTACGCCGTTGGAGATGTTGTTGGTGGACCTCTGCTGGCACATAAAGCTACTCGTGAAGGAAGAGTTGCTGTCGAAGCAATTGCAGGTCACAAAGTTGCGTTTGCTCCCAGGGCAATTCCTGCTGTATTGTTCACTGATCCTGAAATCGCCTGGTGTGGGTTGACGGAAACAAAAGCCAGGGAAATGGATCACAAAGTCAAAGTTGTTCGGTTTCCATGGGCTGCCTCCGGAAGAGCTGCAACCCTGGGGCAGAGTGACGGCGTGACAAAATTTCTAGTTGATTCTGATACAGAAAAAGTTCTTGGAGTAGGGATTGTGGGTTCGGGAGCAGGTGAGCTTATTTCAGAAGGAGCATTGGCAGTTGAGAGTGGAGCTTTAATTTCTGATATTGCAGCTACGATACATCCGCATCCAACACTTTCAGAAACTCTGATGGAAGCTGCAGAAGCATTTTACGGTCAGAGCACGCATATCTATCGTCCGATTAAGAGATAAAGCAACATTACTCGCTGAAGAAAAATCTTCACTCTGTTTTTTTACATTAGGGTGAAAAATTTCCCTTTAAAAATTCATCTAAGATGCATTTTTATCTTGACTTTTACGAGAAATTATTTTAAATTTGCCAGATTTAGGAAGGTGTATTTTGTATAAAATAAGGATTATCAAATGAGTATAAGCCAAATTGCCAGAACCATTAGTGCATCACCTACGCTTGCACTGAATGAAAAAGCTGCGATTCTCCGGGGAAAAGGAGATCCAATTATTCATCTCGGTGGTGGCGAGCCAAAGAGCAAAGCACCGCTGGATGCAATCATTGCTACAGCAGCACATTTAAACACTGGTGAAGTAAGATACACACCCGCGGACGGAATTCCTGAGTTGAAAAAAGCAATAATTCGTTACACAGAGGAACATTATAACCGGCTGGTTGCTCCAGAAAACGTGATAGCTTCAGGCGGTGCAAAGCAGGCTATAATGGTAGCGCTGCAGGCCATTCTTAATCCTCAAGAAGAAGTTATTTTCCCTGCTCCATACTGGGTGAGTTACCCTGAGATGGTGAAATTATGTCAGAGCGTTCCAGTGCCTGCTCTTCCAGAAGATGGTACTTTTTATCCGCGAATTCAGGATATTGAACAGCGGGTTGGATCGTATACTAAAGCTGTTATGATTAATAGCCCTAATAATCCTTCGGGTGCAATGTATTCGGAGGAGTTTATTGCCGATGTAGTTGACTTCTGCGAGAAACGGGACCTCTACCTTATAATGGATGATATTTACCATCGCCTTATTTTTGATAATAAAAAGCCAGTGAACTGTTATGACTACGCCAAAGATCTATCAGAGAATTCAAAACTTATCGTTATAAACGGAGTCTCAAAACAGTATGCAATGACCGGTTTCAGAATAGGCTGGGCAGTGGCAAATAAAAAATTAATAGAGGTTATGACTAACATTCAAAGCCATCAGACCTCAGGACCATCTGTTTTACTCCAGAAGGCAGCTGTTGGAGCGCTTAATGGATCGCAGTCATGTGTTGAAAATCTTAGATTGACATTACAGAACAACCGTGATGTAATGTTAGATTATTTAAATTCTTTTGATGGATTAAAAGTTACCAGGCCCGATGGTACATTCTACTGTTTTGCTGATTTTAGTGTATACGAAAAGGACTCTGTTAAACTCTCCAACTTTTTGATTGATAAGGTACAGGTTTTAACTGTACCAGGGGTGGCATTTGGTGTGGATGGTTATCTGCGCCTGAGCTACTGTGGTTCAATAGAAGATATTATTGAAGGTATTGAGCGCATGAAGTGGGCGTTAGATCTCAACTCTCCGAATGAACTTTATATTGGTGATCGTAAATTAGTGAGGGATTGGGTATGAGTAAATACTTAGAGTTCAATACACCGGCCACTAAAGAAGCAACCGAACTTGCATCAGATTACGGGATAGAAAACCACGGGTTAACTTATCTGGACCGTGTTTTCTGGAATTTGCCTGAGCCTGCTCTTTACGAGGAAATTGTTTTTCGCAACGAAGGGCGTATTGCTCAACAGGGACCTGTACTCGTAGTAACTGGTAAACACACGGCCAGAGCGGCTGCAGATAAGTTTGTTGTGAGGGAGCAAACCACAGAAGATAAAATCTGGTGGGGTGAATACAACCGCCCGATAAGCGTTGATAAATTTAATGAAATTCTGGCAAGAGTACAGGCATATTGTCAGGATGAAGAACTCTTTGTGCAGGATTGTTATGCAGGTGCTGATCCAGAGTATAAAATGCCTGTAAGAATTATCACTGAAAAGGCATGGCATAGTCTATTTGCCCGAAATATGTTTATCACCACAAATAACCGTGATACACTCAAACGATTTGTTCCCGAGTTTACTTTAATTACTGTAGATGGTTTTAAAGTTGATCCCAAAATAGACGGCACACGTACTGAGACAGCTATAATAATTAATTTTGCTGAACGGTTGGGAATAATTGCTAATTCACTGTATGGCGGTGAAATTAAAAAATCGATTTTTACTGTGTTGAATTTTCTTCTTACATTTCGTGATGTGCTTCCCATGCACTGTTCTGCAAATGTCGGTGATGCAGGTAACGTGGCTCTCTTTTTTGGACTGAGTGGAACCGGTAAAACCACACTTTCTGCAGACCCTAAGAGGAAACTAATTGGTGATGATGAGCATGGTTGGAGTCATTCAGGTGTTTTCAACTTTGAAGGTGGATGTTATGCAAAGGTTATTCGTCTTTCTGCTGAGCATGAGCCACAGATATATGCATGTACAAGAAGATTTGGGACTATTCTTGAAAATGTTGTTTACGATTCTGTTACCCGTAATATTGATCTGGACGATAATATTTTAACTGAAAATACACGTGCTTCCTACCCAATAGATTTTATTCCCAATGTTATTCTTGAGGGTACAGTGCATTCGCATCCAAAGAATATTATTTTTCTTACTTGCGATGCGTCAGGTGTTATGCCTCCTATTGCCCGGTTGAACCCTGCTCAGACACAATATCATTTTATCAGCGGCTATACTTCCAAGATTGCAGGAACCGAGATAGGTCTGGGTATTGAACCAAAAATTACCTTCAGTCCTTGTTTTGGCGCTCCCTTCATGGTAAGGCGTCCATCTGAATATGCAGAAATGTTAAAGCAGAGAATGCAAAAACATGATGCACAGTGCTGGCTGGTAAACACTGGTTGGGTTGGTGGAAGATTTGGAGTGGGCAAACGGATTAGTATTCGTCATACTCGTAACCTTCTCAATGCAGCTCTTGAAGGTAAACTAAATAAAGTAAAATACCGCAAAGATAAACTTTTTGGGTTTGAAGTTCCAGTGAGCTGCCCAGACGTACCTGATGATGTGCTGGAACCTTCTGGCTCGTGGGGTGATAAGGATGAGTATTGGAAACAATACGATGCATTAGCAGCTCGGTTCATTGAGAATTTTAAAATTTTTAAAAAAGATTGCTCTGATGAAGTAATAAAAGCTGGTCCGAAACGGCTTGCAAAAATCTGATGTAGTAGCGGAATTAAAGAAAGTGGGCCAGACTATAAATCTGGCCCAGTAAAAATCCTCCAGTGTATAATCTTGATTTCATATTTTCTCATTTAGACAACTAATTGATAAGTACCTACTGATGTATTCTCAATAATAGGCGTTATTGCAAATCTACGCAACGCGATCTGAAATTTTCTCTCGTTCCCAAACGTAGTTGGGGAACGAGGAGGGAAGGTGGTCTCCACCTTTGAGGTGGAGTCCACCTTATCAAGAATTCTTTTCAGCTCCAGCCAGTTTAACTTCCAGACCCAAAAAAGTCTGAATTGCTTTTTCAAATTCCCCTATGTCTATAATTGTGTTTTTACAGGGACCCTCAGGCCTCATATTGG
>CAZPNF010000235.1:3952-4240 GCA_964587715.1 uncultured bacterium
GGGAATTCCAATAACAGGAATTTTAGTGATAATATCCTGAATACCGCTGAGGAGATCTCTTTCACACGCTACGCCAATAATTGCGTTAGGTTTTACCTCAGTAACTGCCTCGCGTGCTTTTTCTCCCCCCGGGACAACGTAAACGGGGATGTTCATCTCTCTTGAAAAATTGATTATTTTATCTATGATAGGTTTTTTTAAACATCGTGGTAAAAGAATGAGAAGTTTGTCAGGTTTCACTTTCTTTACTGTTGTTCGTATGAGAGTATTGCTGACTTTGACAAAAGA
>CAZPNF010000236.1:0-4224 GCA_964587715.1 uncultured bacterium
AACCCCTATTTTAAAAATACTAACAGTTGCACTTGTTACTTGAACTTACGTTACACAAAAAAATCATTTGTGTAATTCTTGTCGGTTTGAGGCGAAGCTTCGCTAGATGCTTATAGAAAATCTTCTATAGATGGATTGAGGAGGAGAAGGAAGTTTTTTGCCCATGAGGTAATGTACTTCCCTTTTTTTAAAATTATACCGTACTGACTTTTTCCAAAATATTTACTTACTGAAATCGCTTCCAAATGGCGACTTGAGGAGGAAGGGAGGGTAATTTTGGGAATGATAGCAACTCCGATACCCATCTCCACATATCTGGTAATGGTTTCAGCATTGGTAGCTTCCATAACGATTTCGATGTTCAAATTCGACTTTTCAAATACCCTATCGAACTCGTCTCTGTGGACCAATCCTTTTTCGTATGTAACCATTGGATAGTTGGAAATATCTTTTGGAGTCACATGATTTTTTTGGGAAAGAGGGTGGTTCAAACTTGTGATGAGAACACGATCAATGGGGTTAAGTTTAATATAGCTTAGATCTTGAGGAATTGTTGTAATAGGTGCAATGCCAAAATCTATTTCACCCGACTGGGCTAGCGAAACGATTTCATTCCAACGCCGCTCCAGAATGATGAGTTTAACAGTAGGGTACTTCTTTGTAAAATTTTTTATAAGGTTTGGGAGACGATTCATTATCATTACTGTCGTGGCAGCAATTGTGAGTAGTCCTTTCTGATTTCCTTTCATGTCTTCAAAAGTAGTTTTGAGCGTGTCTATTTCTTGGATGAGAGGAGTAATAAGATCGAAAAATAGTTTGCCGTCGGGAGTTATATCCTTGCGTGGGCCAATTCGGCTGAAGAGTTTAACTCTTAATTCATCTTCCAGAGATTTTATTTGCTGGCTTACAGCGGATTGGGTAACAGACATTTTTTCAGCCGCATTGGTAAGGCTGCCAAGTTTTACGCTGTAATAAAAACCTATTAATTGCTGGATTTCCATTTTATACTCCAATTATGAGGTAATTCTAAGATGTATATTAATTTACTGTATATATGTTACCTTGTCAAGGTTAAAATTTATGAATGTAATTATTAGTTTCTTTTATGATTCATATAAAGATTTTTTTATTGACTTATAATGTGAAGTTGAGTAACTTTAAAGTGAAGAAATAAGCATAGCGTCTTGTTTCATCAGGGGAAAAATTGTGAAAATAATACGATAAAATTTATCTGAAGCCCTACTCAATGTAGTCTTTTGAGCCGGGCTTTTAATTTTTGCTGAGCCCATCGAATGTCAAGTTAAGGAGAAAAGTCCATGGCCAAACCAAAATTTGCAGTTTATTGGGCCGGGAGTTGTGGTGGTTGCGAGATTGCTTTTTTGGATATTCGAGAAAAGATCCTGGATTTTGATAAAGCAGTCGATTTGGTTTTTTGCCCATGTATCATGGACACCAAGTATAAAGATGTGGAAGCAATGTCAGATGGAGAGATTGATGTTTGTCTCTTCAATGGTGTCATAAGGAACGAAGAAAATCTTCACATAGCACAACTTCTCAGAAAAAAGTCAAAAGTCCTGGTGGCATACGGTTCCTGTGCAACTGAAGGGTGTATTCCCGGGCTGGCAAATTTAACAAACAGGGAAGAGATTTTCAAATATGTTTATGAAGAGTCCCCTTCTGTTAATAATCCCAGGAAGGTAATCCCTCAGCCCAAGACAAAAGTAAAAGCAGGTGATTTAACAATTCCTGCAATGTTCGAGTATGTTCGCACCTTAGAACAAGTTGTAGATGTTGATTACAAGATGCCTGGTTGTCCACCTGTAGCCGAACAGATCTGGGCTGTTATTGAAGTTATTTTGTCGGGCAATCTGCCTGAAAAGGGATCTGTAGTTGGAGTAAATCCAAAAACAGTTTGCGATGAATGTCCAAGAACCAAGGATGAAAAACGAGTCAAAAAGTTTGTTCGACCTCACATGGTAGATCCTGCTGATATGGATCCTGAAAAATGTCTCTTAGAGCAGGGTATCATTTGTAATGGACCGGCAACGCGGGCAGGCTGTGGTGCTCTTTGTCCAGAGGTTAATTTAGGATGTAGGGGTTGTTACGGCCCAGCAGAAGGCATTCAGGATATGGGGGCTAAATTAGCAGGTGCTATTGCTTCTATAATTGACAGCGACGATCCTGAAGAGATCGAGAAAATAGTGAATCAGATCGTTGATCCAGTTGGCACTTTTTATCGTTTCAATTTACCCAGTTCACTTTTAGGGAGAAAAGTGTAATGAAAACAGTTACGATAGATCCGATCACTCGACTGGAGGGACACGGAAAAATAGAAATCTTTTTGGATGATGCTGGCAATGTTGCAGATGCTTATCTCCAGGTTCCTGAACTCAGGGGGTTTGAGAAATTCTGTCAGGGCCGATCTGTAGAAGAAATGCCCCGTATAACTTCGAGAATCTGTGGGGTATGTCCGGAGGCGCACCTCATGGCCTCAGCTAAAACCTGCGATGCTGTGTATCACATGGATATTCCAAGAACAGCAAAGCTGCTGCGTGAACTTCTCTATGTTATATTTTACGTCACAGATCACACAACTCACTTTTATGCACTGGCAGGTCCAGATTTTGTCGTCGGTCCGGATGCTCCTAAAGCCCAGCGCAATATATTGGGAGTTGTACATAAGGTAGGTGTTGAGATTGGCGGTAAGGTTATTGGGATGAGAGGGATCTGTCATGAGCTGATCAAGAAAATTGGTGGAAAAGCTGTTCATCCTGTTGGAGCTCTTCCCGGAGGAATGAGCAAAGGAATGGATAAAGAACTCCAAAAAGAAGTTCTCAAGGCAGGTAAGGATGCAATTGAATTCGGCAAATTCACTATACAGCTTTTTAATGACATAGTCTTAAAAAATAAAGAATATGTGGATTTAATCCTCAGCGATACTTTCACTCACAATACCTACAACATGGGACTGGTCGACGAAAACAACCACGTAAATTTTTATGATGGTGATATTCGAGTCGTGGGTCCTGATGGGAAAGAATTTGTCAAATTCAAACCCGCAGATTATTTGGACCATATTGAGGAACACATTGAACCATGGTCATATCTCAAATTTCCGTTTTTGAAAAAGATTGGCTGGAAAGGGTTTGTAGATGGTCCTGATAGCGGAGTTTATAAAGCAACGCCTCTTTCCCGTCTCAATGTCTCGGATGGAATGGCAACACCTTTAGCAAATGAAGAACACGATAGGATGTATAAAACTCTCGGTGGAAAACCTGTCCAGCAGACCTTAGCGACTCACTGGGCGCGCATTATTGAAATACTTTATGCTGCTGAGAGGTGGGTTGAACTGGCCAGTGATCCCGAAATTACTGGTCCTGATTACAGAGCAGTTCCAACAGAAACACCAGACGAAGGCGTTGGGGTAGTTGAAGCTCCAAGGGGTACACTGTACCATCATTACAAAACCGACGAGAATGGAATAATCAAAGAAGCTAATTTGATTGTTGGTACAACGAACAACAATGCACCAATAAACATGTCGGTGAAAAAAGCTGCTCAGGGATTGATTAAGAATGGGAAAGTGAGCGATGGTCTTCTTAATATGGTAGAGATGGCTTTCCGTGCTTATGATCCCTGTCTTGGCTGTGCGACTCATACGCTTCCCGGGCAGATGCCGTTAATAATTAGAATTTACAATGACAGAAAAGAGTTAATGGAGGAGTTAAGAAGAGATTAGATGAAAATACTAGTATTAAATTGCGGTAGTTCTTCGGTCAAGTTTCAATTAATCAGCATGACTAATGAGGAGGTTCTTGCCAGCGGTCTGGTGGAGAGAATAGGTTCCAGTGATGCCATCATTACATATAGGCCGAAAAATAAGAATAAGATCCGTGAAATCAGGGAAGTGCTCAATCACGAAGTGGCCATTGAACTTGTCCTTTCAATGCTTCTTCATCCACAGCATGGAGTAATTCATGATAAAAATGAGATTGATGGAATAGGCCATAGGGTTGTTCATGGTGGAGAAGACTTTTCTGATTCGGTTTTGATTACTGAAAAGGTAAAATCGACCATCAGAAAATGTATCCAGTTTGCTCCTCTTCACAATCCTCACAATTTAAAAGGCATTGAGGCCTGTGAGAATCTTCTCCCAGGTATTCCTCAGATAGCTGTTTTTGACACAGCGTTTCATCAAACAATTCCTCCAAAAGCATATATATA
>CAZPNF010000237.1:0-4192 GCA_964587715.1 uncultured bacterium
CTGAAGGACCTCATGAAAATCGTCTATCTGGAGAATTATGACCTGCAGATGGCGGCTAAACTCACCTCCGGCGTAGACGTCTGGTTGAACACTCCCATCCCACCTTTCGAGGCTTCTGGCACCAGCGGAATGAAGGCTGCCCATAATGGGGTTCTGAACTTCAGCGTCTTGGACGGCTGGTGGGTGGAAGGGTGCGTTGAGGGCGTCACTGGCTGGGCTATTGGTCCTTCACCGAAAGAAAAGTTGGATGAAGCTGAGAGAAGACACCGGGAGATCACAGAATTATACAACAAACTGGAGTATCTGATTATACCCAAATTCTACAGTAACAGGGATGATTGGATACAACTGATGGAAAACTCGATTGGCAAGGTCGCATACTACTTCAACAGCCACAGGATGATGCGGAGGTACGCCACAGAAGCCTACCTGTAACCGCCCAAAAACCTCGAATAGAACAGTTTTCTCTTTTCTCGTTTTAATTGGTAACCAATGGGTTTTTATGAATGGATATACATATGAAAAATACTTAATATTACGTGAATTACCACAAAAAGTGAAGCAACAATGAAAAAGGGGTTAAGCGAAACCTGCTACAGGTTCTTTTCAAATCTGGCAAACCCTACAAGGTTAGCTGCGATAGAGCATTTGATGAAGAAGCCGATGAGCGTAAATGAACTCGCTGAAGCCCTTGGGCAGGAACAGAGCATGATGTCACATAACCTTAAGCCCCTGCTGAAATGCAATTTTGTTTACCTCAAGAGACACGGAAAACAGCGAATCTACTCTGCCAACAAAGAAACAATAGGCGCACTCTTCAAAGCAGTCGAGAATCATGAAAAAAAGTTCTGTCCAAGAGGCGGAAAATGCCACCTAAGAGACACATAACTCAGGTGTGCAGCCAAAAACTTGCTGACAGATTGTCTAGTAAGAGACCTAGAGAATTTTCGAACCTGTGACCTTATCCCTTTTTAGCTTTAAAATCGATTATTACTGTGAGGTGAACTGTATGGGTGAAGTTTACAGGCCCGAGGACCTTGTTGGTGGAAAGAAAAAGCCGTCTGATTTGTCACCTAATTTAAGGGGGGTTACCCCTACAACGTTGCAGGACGTTATACGAGAGGTCAGGTTGCTCAGAGCGGAAGTTAACAAAATAAAACAAGTGCTGCGAGCTAACGGCATAGCCATCGAGTAATGTTTAAACCATCATAACCAGATTCAACTGACAGGCATCAAAAGTTTGTCGAATCTCCCTGATTCTAGTTCCTTCTACTTTCTTCTGTAAAGACCTAAAAGTGTTTCTCAACTCGGAAACCGTGACCAATAAGCTCACTGTCTGTTCTGCAGATTCGGCAACGTCATCTATGGCGGCTGAAGCTGAGGCGCGGGTTAGTTTAGATCCTCTTTAGAGCTATTCTGTATGCTATCGTTCCTAGAGTGAACAGGATCAGACCCGAAACAGTTAGGTAGAGCATTTCTGGAATCACAGCGTCAAAAGGCAGGTTTCTTGTCATAATATCCTGCATGGCATCGACCAGTTTTGTGAAGGGAAGAGCGTTGCCGAAGACTTGAGCAGCCTCTGGCATTATGCTGAGAGGGAAGAAGGCTCCAATGAAGAACTGGAGCGGAACACTGATTATGACGGCGATCGAATTGGCTGCCTCTTCATTCTTGGTTATGGAAGAGATTATTAACCCTATTCCAATCGCTGAGAGTGCCCCCAGAAAGATCGCCAGAATTATGACGGGGATATTCCAGTAGAGATTAACTTGGAAGAAAAGAACGCCACTCAAAAGCATAATGAATGCGGACATGTAGACTACAGTCATGGCTGAGATGAGCTTTCCCAGCAGAACAACCATGGGAGAGACGGGAGCTATTACCATCCGCTGAAAAGTTCCTTTGGTGCGTTCGGTTGCGATGGTCATGGATGCATGGTTTAATCCGCTCCAAATGAGAACAAGCCCCAACGTTCCGGGAACCATATAATTAATCCACGGTAACTCTTCTGTGCCTTTTATTTCGCCTGTTGTAACTATGATGGGGTCGGCGAGAACTTTTATGTATTCTTTCATGTTTGGTGGAACCTGCTCAATGGCAACCTGCTGGTAATATTTCACGAATCCTGAAGTGAAGCCGAGAATGCTTTGTTGGGTTATCTGGGAACCTGTTGGGTCGGTTGGATCAACATAAAGTTCTAGGTGAGCCTTTGTTGGAATTGGCGCTCCCATGTTGTCTACGTATTGGAATGTAAGCGTCTCTGTGAAGTTTGCGGGAGTAACTACAATCGCATGGATATGTCCTCGGCTAATAGCGTAGGCAGCTGTTCCATTCGTGTCTCTGTCGCCGTATTCGTCATAGCCCCAAACTGTAAAGTTTGCAGTCTCCATTGCTTGGACAAACTGGTCTCCGATTGTGCTGTTGCTTGAGTCAGTGGCGTTTACGGCAATCGATTCGCCGTCAAGGTTAACTACTCCGACGATGATGCGGCTTGAGCCTCCTGTGCCTGCGTTACCGAAAGTGAATCCGACAATCACGATGAAGAACAGGGGAAAGAGTAAGGTGAAGAATATTGCAGCTTTGTTTCTTATTACTCCAAGAAAATCGGTTTTTGCAACCGCAGCCACCTGATTAATTGCCCGTTTGACTTTCATCTGTTTTCTACTCCCTCAGGCTCCTTCCTGTAAGCGTAATGAACACGTCTTCAAGAGTTACACGTGAAAGTTCAACAGACAACACCTTTGTTCCCTCGTTTACAATAGTGGACACTAACTCAGGAAGTATGTCATCTGGACTGTCTGTAATCACTTTCAGTATCTCTCTTTTCTCAGTTTCATCAGGGGCATTATACACATTTTTGACTCCAGCCATGCCTTTGATTTTTTCAAGTAGGCTAGTTGATGTCTTGTCAGGAACTACGGTTATGGTGTTTTCCATTTTGACTTTCTTAACAAGCTGGCTTGGGCTGCCTAATGCAATGATTTTGCCGTGGTCCATGATTGCGACTCTGCTGCACAGTTCCTCTGCCTCTTCCATAATGTGCGTCGTCAACACGATGGTCTTTCCCTCCCTGTTTAATGAATGGATAATCTCCCAGAGGGCATGCTTGTTTTGGGGGTCAAGTCCAGCGGTCGGCTCGTCCAGCAGTATGACTTGGGGTTCATGCAGCAGGGCAGCGGCAATGTTTACTCGTCGTTTCATTCCCCCCGAGTAGGTGGAGACGTGACGTTTCACCGCTTTCTCATCGAGTTGCGTGAACTCTAGCAGTTCCTTAATTCTGTCGCTCAATTTTCTTCCTGACAATCCGTAGAGTCTGCCATAGAAGGCGAGGTTTTCTTTGGCATTCAGGTAATCATATAGCACGATGTCTTGGGGAACTACGCCCAGTATTTCTTTGACTTTCGTGGATTCGTCTTGAACGCTGTAGTTTCCCACTTTGATTGTTCCTGATGTGGGGTTTATCACTCCAGAAATCATCTTTGTGAGGGTGGATTTGCCGGCGCCGTTGGGACCCAGCAGACCGAACAGTTCTCCTTTTTCAACGCTCATGGAGAGGTTATCAACCGCAACAACGTCTTCGAATCGTTTAGTCACAGAATCCACTTCAATACCATTCAACCGTGTCGTTCTCCGCTCTGAAACTTTGTGCATGTTAATTGGAGTTTGTCAATTCAAACTGGTCAACAGACAGCAGGACCAAATCTGAACCATTCAGGGAGCAGTTTCGGCAAATCTGCTTTTAATACTTTTGCTGACATTCAGAAATAGACGAACCCTATTTTTCAGTTGCAAAGACCATATAGAAGGTAGTTTGAGTTTATGGTCTTGCACTTAGGTAAAAAATTTAGAAATTGTGCTGTTTTTCCATTGGCAGTTTAATGAGCCCTGTGGTTTTGGGCAATGGCATTCATCGGAGTTTTTGTAGAGACTTTGCAGTTTCCTACCTGCAAGAATGTATGAAGTAGTCTAGGAATATCGAAGGCTGTGGCGTTCAGCACTTGTTGTTTTGTTTATTAACAACGGATTGGAAATACGATCTTTGTAGATACCAATTTGTGGTAAATACTTTTTTCATGTGATTTACCTCCATTTTTTATTTGTATCCACGTTTTACACATATACAATATGTCCTTTTTCAGACATATTATATATTAATACTCCACACACCCGCATATAAACTTTTGCATACAGC
>CAZPNF010000238.1:0-4179 GCA_964587715.1 uncultured bacterium
CGGAAACCATAGCGGGTTATTTTTCTAGCCTCGTAAATATCGTATGTATTCTCTCACCATGTATTACCGGTTGACATAAAAATTCCCAATAGGATGCTACGAAAGTTAAAATTTACATCAAAGCTGCTCAAAGAACTTAACGGACTTTTATTTACGCCGCTAAAATTTTGTCCAAGTCTCATGCGCATCCATCTCGAGTAAGAAACCCATTCAACCTTGAATTCATATCGTTCTTGTTGATCTTTATAAATGGGATTGAGTGTATGCTCTTTTTTAAAATATAAGGATGGGCAGCCAAATTTGAATTGCTTTCGTATTTGAAAATCATAAGAATTTATTATTGTTTCATATCCTGTGGAGTACAAATCTCGTCTCGTATTTAATCCAATATTTAAAATCGGCCAATTTACAGGATGAAACAAGAAACGTGTTCTAAAATTATTCACAAAAACAGAAGAATCTCCTTGTGATAAATCATAATTCTTTCGGTAAGCGTGGTAATTGCCCCATAAATAAAGGTAAGTAGTTGGTATCCACCTTGCAGTGAAAACAGCGCCATACTGACCTTTATCTTGACCGCAATAATAATCATCAGCCCAGTGAACGCGCCCAAGCAAGTGCATTGATTTTATTTTGGTAATAGTACGTAACTGCGCAGATTTACCAGATAGCTGCCCATTCTCTTTAGCTTTGCTTACACCCAGCAATGCTCCGATTGAACTGCTATTATGAAAATTAACCAGCCCTTCCATTGTCATTAAATGGGATTCGTTATTTCCCAGGTATGTCGAGGAAAATGACACTGTCTCTGACGGCTGATAATTAGCATTTGCTGAAGTGATAGAATAGTCAGAGTAAATTCGCTTCCCCTGGAAAACTGAAAAGTCTGCTTTGTTCAATTTATATCCAACCCAGCATCCACGACCTGTTTCTCCCATTGGATGATATCCTGCCAGAGCTAACGGACTTGATCGAGTCATCAATGGATTAGTTTCAACTTGAACATCACCCAATAAAATATTAAATTTTTTAGTTCCAATTTCAAATCTTACACGGTCTGTAAACATTTGCGGAGTTTGCTCTAAAGGAACAGAGTTGAGTCTTTGCGACAACTCCATTTTAACTGAGTAATTTTTAAAGCTGACGACTCCCGTGTTTGCAAATATTTGTATGCCCGGGTATTCTCCCTTTTTAATCCTGTTAATTGAAAATCCAATATTGAGTGGAATTGAAGGATGTAATGATTTCATCACTTTCCGTTTTTGAGTTTTAATTACATTGATGCGTGTAATATTTTCATCGGTCGCATCCACACCTAACTTTTTTGCCACCAGTGAAGTAGCTGTCAGAATAATTGAATTTACAACTGAAGGAACAGCCGATTTTGGAACCTTAAACAATAAATGAACATCAGCATTCTCTTTCGGAGACAACAAATACTTCTTCTTTAATTCAATAAACTTCCAACCTTCTGGTAATTTAGCGCTTAATAAAAAAATATCTTTTAGATTACCGTCATTTCGCAGCACATACTTGAGGGTATCCACTTTCCCCGGGACAATCCACTTTTCTTCAATGAAAGACATTATCTTTACGGTGGGTTTTGGACGGATTCTTATCTTGACAAAGGATGTATCAGAAAATGTGTTATATGTTGTTATCAAACCTATTTTATGGAAGCGGCTGGCGCTTGCGTATTTGGGTACTGTAAATGTAATCCAGACTTTTTCTTCTTTTTGAAGATCAATAACGCCAGAACGTTTAAATGAAATCACATTCCAAGCTTTTGGGAGCAAGAGATTAAAATCAGGTTCGAGTCTTTTATTGGATGTATTGTGCAGTTTAAAAACAAAGGTAGGAAAGGAATTGGGATCGATAGTTCTCTTTTTTGGTGGGGTGATTATAATATCGCCTCTAATGGTATCTCTATTTGTTAAATCGCTACTGAAAGGAAATACCAGACTGGGTATAACGTAAGTTATTAAACATAAAAATATTTTGAAATAAGATCGCATTCATCTAATTGTTAAGTTGAGGATTCTAAAACAAAAAGTATCTCCAGACCATACTCGGCAGGAGGGTCGGACCAACTTAGTTTTAAACGGAAATCAAGATTAATGTTTGTCAAAGACCTTCCCGTGGCAACCTGACATTTTTGCAGGCTGACCGGACGGTATTTGCTCTCCGGTTCACTGCTTAATTTCCACAGCAAATGGTAACAAGGCTTGTTAAAATTTTCCGGTGAAAAGAAAGGTTGTTCACTCATAATATAAAAATTCCATACAGATGATGAAGTCGTGTTTATCTGTACGGCTAAATCCGAAGCGCTGTAATGCGCATCAATATATCCTTTGTTCAGATCCTCGGCAGTCGGCACAGGAAATCTCAGGTTGAAACGATTTAACTGTATCTGCCCGTTTGAAGATAAAACCGGAAAAGTAAATACGTATAAAATAAGACATATTACGGAAATGTAGAGATTTCTTCTCATCTGTTAATTCCCTCATAATTCGGTTCTATTCTGAATTGGGGTTGAAAATCAAATCTGCCGGGCGGATCACTCCAACCTATCTTTAAACGGTAATCAATGACGATCTTAAAATTTTTCACACCTCCCTTTCCCTCCATCACAGTAACTGGATTTGACGAAATGGATCGAAAACGGAAATTTCCTGCACGAAACTGAAAATGACCAACAGGTTTAAACCTTCCCGGAGTGACATACAGGTTGACCCTGCGCGTGTAAATAACAACCCGCCAGGGCACGTTACTGCTAACTGAAAGTGTAACAGCATTTCTCTGTTCTACATAACCCTTACTCATATCATTACCATCTATCCGTGGAAATGGCTTTGTATTTTCAATAGCCAATTCTTGAATGTGTGGCACGGATACTTCAACATAAAAAGACTCGCGATCCTGTGCTTGTAAAACGCTCTGGTTGAAATGAAACAAAAATAACAATATCATAAATTGACTAAATAATGAACACAGGCTGGTCAGATTTTTGTTAACGTATTTCAAAAAACGTTTCTCCCGCAACTAAAGATTCACCTCCATAATCAATCACTGCAAGCGCAGAGTATTCACCCGGTTTTAAAAGAGGTGGAATTTCGGTTTCTTTGATTCTCTTTGCATCGGGGTAAGAGCTAAATTTTTTCAACTCAACTTTTTCTACAGTTTCTCCGCTTTCATCACGGAACTCAATCCAGCCTGTACATTTTAAAATCGTATTCCCGATATTTTCAAACTCAATGCTCATATTTAAGGGCTTCTCCGCAGTTGCCGGGCTTATTTGAACATTGGAAACACGTCCGCCGCTTATTTCAGTACCCGGCACAGTTTCAAAAATCCTGATCTCCCAACTGTATTCTAAAAAAATTTGTACAATTCTTCCTTTTCCTTGATCCTTTTTTACAGAATAATTTTTGGAAACATCGTTCAAATAAATCCTTGTCCAATATGTGCCATCGCATTTCTCTGGCATAGTAATAGTAATTCTCACAGTGGTTTGTTCGCCCGGTTGCAAATGAAATCTTTGAGGAGAGATCGCCAACAAATTAGCGCAGCCTCTTTTTACGGTTCCGGGATCAACATCGAAAACCTTTGAAGTCAAATAATAATCCTTTTTTTCAATTTCCAGAGTAATGGTTTTTTTCCGTTGATTAACGACCGTAACATTCGCGGTTTTGGTTTCCCCGCATTTGGCATTGAAATCAAAACGTACAGGATACACCTTAACCCCGCCTATAGTGCTGTATGCAGGGGAAGTAACTAAAAACAAAGACAGCGCTGCACAAATGAATAACCCTAATTTTTTCATCTTCATTTTCCTATTTTTAAGATTGGTAAAATATCTGTATTGTTCTCAATACTATGATGTGCAATAATCGTGCTATTTGTCAAGTAAAGTATTATTTCTTAAATTAAAAAAGGGAAAATCTTTATGAATTTCCCTTTTTTAGATGTTCTGTCTGAATTGAAAAGACAAAATAGATTTATTAGGAGATTGCGCCCTGAGTTACAGTCATTTTAACAATCGTTGTATAGGTGCCGGGAACGTCGGTTAACCAGTCCATCAACACTTTAAAGTCCAGGATAAAGCCTGCATCCTCGATGCCTTCTACACCGGAATTGCCGCCCTCAACCAGATTTTGAGAAGCACCGGCAGATACCAGA
>CAZPNF010000239.1:0-4123 GCA_964587715.1 uncultured bacterium
CAGGGGACCTTGTGGCTCCTTTTGTATCCAAACCACTGGCTGATCTTGAGATGGATTTTATTGCGGTTTTTGGTAACAATGATGGTGAGAGATTTGGCTTAAGCAGGGTTTTTGGGGAGAGGATTCATCGTTCCCCCTATGAACTGGACTACAATGGAAAGAAAATCCTGATTCTTCATGAACCTGATAATTTAGATGCCCTGGTGGCCAGTCGCTATTTTGATGCAATTATCTACGGTCACACACACGATGTAGATATCCGAAAAGGAAGAACAATTGTGATAAATCCCGGGGAGTGTGGTGGATGGCTAAGGGGAAGACGAACCGTAGCATTGTGGGATGTGGAACTGGGCGAGCTTGAAATTGTCCCTGTTTAGGGATGATCGGACTGTGTAACCTTTTTGCTGCGGCAGCGTCTTTATTAATGAAGGAAGAATGAAAAGGCTTGCTTTCCAAAAACTTTTGCAAAAGCATAAAGATCGGATTTTTAGCTATGCTTTTTACTTCCTGCATAATAGAGAAGATGCAGAAGATGTAACTCAGGAGGTTTTCGTGAGACTCTGGCAACATTGGGAGAGCATTGATAGAAACAGAGCGGTAGCATGGATGATACGGGTAGCCCATAATCAATGTGTGGATTTGGTGAGACGAAAAAAAATCTCTCCAGCTCCTTTTAAGAATTCGGCGCAGTGGGACACAGAGAAAATTTCTTCTGTTTCAGAGAAAGACGGAGACCCGGCATTAGGTTATGAAGAAAAAGAGTCTCAAAAAGCTTTACTTTTGGCATTAGAAACATTACCGGAAAAAACCAAGAGCATACTTCTTTTACATTATTTCCATGGATTGAAGTATGAAACGATCGGCGAGATTCTGGATACCAATGTGAATACAGTTAAAGTTGCTATTCATCGGGGGAGGAAAATGTTAAGGCATGCTCTGTCAGAGCAATTTCCAGAAAGAAATGAAAGGTATCGTGATGGATACGCAATGCCGTGAAATTAGATTATTGTTTGACCGTTTTCTTGATGGGGATCTCCACGGAAAAGAGAAATCCCGATTGAAGAAACATCTAAGAAAATGTCAGGCGTGTCGTTCTGAATTGGAAAAGGAGCAAAAGGTAGTGGAAATGTTGGCTACCCTGCCAAAGCTCCAGTGTCCTGAAGAGGTTGCAGAAAGAATAAGAAGGATGACCCTTGGCCGTGAAGAAAAAGAGTCTTTGATTTCGAGGATCAAGTCCTCAGGATGGTTGTATGGCTGGAGAGCAGCAGTTGCAGGAGCAGCAGTTTCAATTTTTATTTTGTTTCTTATTTTGCATCCTTTGATAAATCGGGAAGAACCGGCTAATGTTTCTTATTCACAGAGTGATGTAAGAAGAGCAAGAGAGCAGGCAAAATGGAGCTTAATTTATGTGTCACAGACTATTAACAAGACAGAGAAGGGAATTGTTGAGCAAGTTTTGATGAACTATTTACCAAAAACAATGAGAGATTGTATCCAATATACAATCCCCATACTTAGAGGAGGCGGGTGATGAAAAAGAGAACATTCATTCCAATATTTCTAATATTTGTGCTTTGTGTTGGAGTTCAAGCACAGAATATTGACCTCAAAAAACAGCCAGGTTATATAGACCTTTCTAAGATTAAAATTCCCGGAAAGGCAGGGAAGGTGACAGAAATTTCCATTGGACCAGCACTTCTCAAGTTGGCTGCCGGCATATCAGAAAGCAGTGATGAAAAGCTTTCAAAAAGTCTCTCAGGGATATTTTCTATTCAGGTTAAGTCGTTTGAGGTTGATTCAGAAGAAGCTGAAAAGATTCGACCTGTTATGGCTGAAATTGAAAAGAAACTAAACCGGGAAAACTGGGAAAGACTTGTTCGTGTTAAAGAAGAAGACGAATTGACAATTGTCAGTATTAAACATGATAAAGGTAAAGTGGTTGGCCTTCTGGTTATGTCTCTTAAGCCTGGTGATGAAGCTTCGTTTGTTAATGTTGTTGGGAATATTGATCTGAAGAACATTGGAAAGATCGGAATGGGGTTGAACGATTCTGCCTTAGATAGTTTGCAGAAAGCTCTGGAGAAATAAATCCAAAATTTGAAATGTTCTGTTTCTTTTGGAGTTCTCCCTGACAGCTTCAGAAGTTTAAAGCCATACCATAAAGTGAGAAAATCTTCTGCTTTCTTTTAGAAGAAAGTAGAAGATTTTGTCTTTCAGAGACTGTGTTGCCTTCCGGAATTTACCCCTCAGGGTTTAATGAACAGTAATGAAAGGCTGAAGCCTGAATTCCTTCCCTTCTTGATTGTTACATAGACCGCTGCCGCTTATCTCTGTAACAATCAAAAAATGCGAAGCACAGTTTTTTAAGGGTTCTTATTGACAATTTGTCTTAAAAACGTTATATTATTTCTACTTTATCAGCTGTTTTGATTTATTGCACTTTTGCATTCTTAATAGAATAAGGAGAAAAAAAGTATGGCGACATTAAAGGAAAAATTGTCAGAATTGCTACCCCAAAAGCAGCAGGAAATTCACCAATTGTTGAAGGAGCATGGAGATAAAGTTATCTCTGAAGTGACAGTGCGGCAGGCATTTGGTGGCATGAGGGGTGTAAAGGCACTAATATGTGACACTTCACTTGTGGAGCCGGACAAAGGTCTGGCTATCAGAGGTATTCCTATCCTCGATTTAGTGGACAAATTTCCTGAAGAGATTTTCTATTTGCTGTTGACGGATGAACTTCCCGACAAAGAGGCTTTATCTTCGCTCCAGAAAGATTTGCAAGAGAGAGAAGAAGTGCCCAGCTATGTATGGGATGTCCTGGATACAATGGCAGATGATGCTCATCCAATGACCATGTTGAGCACGGCTGTGCTTGTTATGCAGCGAGATTCGCTTTTTGCCAAAGAGTACAGGAAGGGCATTTCGAAAAGTGAATATTGGAAACCTGTGTTAGAAGATTCTCTGCAACTTATTGCCAGACTGCCCTCTATTGCTGCAGGTATTTACAGAAAGCGCTTTAATAAGGGGCCGCGTATCGAGCCTGATAATAATTTAGATTGGGCAGGTAATTTTGCTCACATGATGGGTGTCCCTGATCCAACAGGTGACTTTGCTAACATGATGCGTCTCTACATGGTTCTTCACTCGGACCATGAAGGTGGAAACGTCAGTGCTCATACCTGTCACTGTGTGGGTTCGGCTCTTTCTGATCCATTTTATTCTGTCTCTGCCGGACTTAACGGTCTTGCTGGGCCTCTTCACGGACTGGCAAATCAGGAGTGCTTAAGATTTGTCCTGGCGCTTAAAGAAAAATACAATGGAGTACCAACAAAGGAACAGTTGGTTGATTTTGCATGGGAAACTTTGAATGCCGGTAAAGTAATCCCTGGCTACGGCCATGCTGTTCTGAGAGTAACAGATCCTCGTTTTCTGGCGTTTAGAGATTTTGGTCTCAGAGTCTGTCCTGATGATGAGGTTTTCAAGATTGTAGATCTTTTGTTTAACACAATTCCCGATGTACTGAAGGAACACGGTAAAGCTAAAAACCCGTGGCCCAATGTAGATGCTGGTTCGGGGTCTCTTCTCTATCATTTTGGTATGAAAGAGTTTGATTACTACACTGTTCTATTCGGCGTTTCCAGATCACTGGGTATGCTTTCCCAGATAGTTATGAGCAGGGGATTGGGTGAAGCAATAGAACGACCTAAATCTGTTGGTACGGATTGGGTGAAAAAATTTGTAGGTGCAGAGTAATTCCTGGAATTTTTCTTACCGTTAACTTGGGCAGAAGGGAAGGTATTGGAAACCTTCCCTTCTGTGTTAGTTGGTACACTATCCATGACTTCCAGACAGAGAAAAAAAATCTTAGTCCAGGGTGTTGTTCAGGGTGTCGGCTTTAGACCTTTTGTTTATCGCTTGGCTGCTTCTGAGAATTTGAAAGGATTCGTTTCTAATTCTTCTCATGGGGTAGAAATCGAAGTAGAAGGTGACCCTGGATCATTGAGTCGATTTTTGCAGAGTCTTCAATCGAATCCTCCTATCCTTGCAAAAATTACAAAGGTAAAAGTATCTGACATACCAGTCTTAGGTGATACCGAGTTTCTTATTAAATCTAGCAAAG
>CAZPNF010000240.1:0-4108 GCA_964587715.1 uncultured bacterium
GGTTTGTTGGCTAGAGGAATCAGTTGCTTGGCTAAGGTGAAGGTTAATGGTCGAAGTCTGGTTCCTCTACCACCACTCAATACTAAAGCTTTCAAGGTTGGCACCAAGAGAATAATGTTATTCTTTGCGGTTATGCTTTAAAGTTTTGTTGACGTTTTTATTTGCGGAATACTTAAAGGAATATTAGGGGATTTGGTTTGGCTGAGATTGTGGAGAATCCTGATTTTAGAGACAGGTTTCAGGTTTTTGATGACCGCTCCCACGCTGGTGCGTTGCTGGCTAAATGGCTCAAACAATACCAAGATAGAGAAGACGCCATTATTCTTGCTATTCCAGCGGGAGGTGTTCCAGTAGCCGTTCAGGTTTCTAAGAAACTGAATATTCCATGGGATTTAGCGGTTACCACAAAATTACATATTCCATGGAACAGGGAGGCGGGATTTGGAGCCATATCTTGGGATGGAACCCTCATTTTGAACAAGCCACTTGTTGATTCTCTTGGTTTAACAAGTGGAGAGATTGAGCGTTGCGTGGAAGAGGAGAAGAAGGTTATACAACGGCGACTAGAGAAATTTAGGGGGAATAGACCTTTTCCAGACATTGAAGGTAATGCGGTTATTGTGGTGGATGATGGTTTAGCTTCTGGTTTTTCGATGCTGGTAACAGCGAAAACATTAAGAGACAAAGCGGGGGCGGTGGTGGTTGCTGTTCCAACGGCTCCAGTGAGTGCCATAGAGCTTATCAGTTCTTACGTTGACAAAATAGTTTGCTTGAACATCAGGTCTGGTCCCTTTTTTGCTGTAGCTGACGCATACAAAGTGTGGTACGACTTAACGGATAATGATGTAATAGATATTTTGAGGCGTAACCAGAGGTTTGGTGACGCCTAATTTATGCTGTTACACTTTTGTGCTATGTTGATGCGGCTGATTTGCAGGTTTATGTTTTCATGTGTTAGTGTTTTAGGTAGTTTAGAATGAGGGAAATCATTGTTACGATGAGAAGTATTGGCGAGGTCACAAACACGAAGTTCTCGCCTTTGTATACCCAGATTATTATCCAGGGCAGTTTTTCTAGACTGGGTATGTATCGTGCAATAAAAGGGAGAATTACCAGCAAGATGCCTGCAACGATAAAGATTATGCCAACGAAGGTGAAAGGCTGGAAATACTTCAAACCGTTCGTTCCTTCCTTAATTGCCGATTAGTGGGTCCATTTTACGTCTTAAAAAGAGTTTAGGGTTCAGTCATAAAGATTTTTTTATTAACGCAAGAAGAAAATAATCGGGTTAATAACAATGCAGTCGCACATTTGGATTCCATTATTTTGGGGCATTCTAAGATGTTGGCTTACCTGAAGGATGCCAAATAACTAAAAGAGGCTGTCTTGGAAATTAACCATTCTTGAATGACCTGTGATTTTATATTAGGAAATTGTGTGCATGAATTTTTGGAGTAGATTTTTAGGTGGCGGATTCGAAATATTATTGGAAAGAGGATGCACGATGGACGTTTTTGAGGCAATTAAGAAGAGAAGAAGTGTTCGAACCTATTTAGATAAACCGATAGAAGAAGAGAAGTTGAATGCTGTTTTAGAGGCGGGCAGGCTTGCGCCTTCTGCAAGCAATCGGCAGGAGTGGAGATTTGTCATTGTCAGAGACATCGAAGTTAGGAGAAAGATTGGTGAAGCAGCTAATGGACAAAGTTTTGTTGGAAAGGCCCCTGTGGTAATAGTCGCTTGCGCAGTTACTGACGGACATGTCATGAGTTGTGGGCAGCCCTGTTACCCGATAGATGTAGCCATTGCACTGGACCATATTTCGTTGGCTGCTGTTGAGCAGGGGTTAGGAACTTGCTGGATTGGAGCTTTCAATGAAGCAAAGATTAAGGGGATTTTGGGAATTCCTGAAGAAGTCAGAGTTGTGGAGTTGATGCCCATCGGTTATCCTGCTACTCAGGCAGCGAAAGAAAAGGATCGCCTACCACTCAACAAAATCGTAAAACATGACCATTGGTAACCAAACACTTCGAAAGCTGTATTGGAGTGCAATTCTGGATTCTCCGTTGGGGTTGAGCCGAACCGTTTTTGACATCAAAAATAAGAGTTTTTATGGAACGACCCGTATATTGCACTTGATTTGAAGGTAGATTAGTGTGATTACTGAGCCTGTTGAATCTTTGATGCTCAAGATTATGAACCAATATAACAGTCAGCCAGAGGGCTGGAGTGTTCTAACAGACCACAAAGGAAACTTGCTGGTTTTAGGTCCAAACGATGGATATATGATGAGGATGATTCCAATCAACCCTCAAGAACACACAGGGGTGGGCGTCAAGATTGATAACCCGCAGGAGATACGGAGATTTGTAGATGGTGCTCCATCATACGGATTTAGACCTCTTTCAAGTGGACAAACTAAAAAATTACTGAACAGTTTCCGTCAAAGAGAGCAGCACAGATTAGTTTCTGAACTTTTGGAGAAAAAACCACTCTCCATCCCCGAGTTGCAGAAGAAAAAACCAAAAGTGGTGCTAGGCGGTCCATACATAAGACACCCAGATCTCAGCACTATATCAGAAAGTCAACGGTTGCTGGAAGCAAAACTCAAAATCGAGTCAGAAAAACTTTTCAGAAAAAGATACCCACTCAGAGCTTCAATATACGGTTGATCACATTCTTTTTTTTACTTCTTTAATTTTAGTCGTTAAAACAGTGTTCAATATTTGCGGTCTTCTCTTTTGGGTTCAGATATTCGAAAAATTATGATAAACATAGTTGGAATAACCAGCGCTATTGTTAGGTAGAATGGCAGTTGAGGAGTTAGATTGTAGAGAAAGTTTCCCAGTATCATCCCCGCTGCCGTAAGGATGTAGCCGACGAAGTTGACTCCTCCGCTAATTTTCCCTCTATTTTTGGGTTCAACCAAGCAGGCGGAAAGAGCCATCGCTGACGACATTATGAAGAGATGTACTAAACCGAATAAGGCTATGGAAACCATGGTGGAGAACAGATTGCCACTGATGAATAGCAGCATAGAAACAACAAGAACAACGGGACCAATTGCCAAGGGAAGTTTCATTCCTATTTTGTCAACCATTTTTCCGATAGGATAAGAGGCTACAACCATGGTTATTAGCATTGGAATGTACACTAGAAACCATTGATTCTGCGCGATTCCCAGTACGTCTCGGGCATATATGGCGTTTATGACAGTGGTCAATGCTAAAGTGAACATAGTTATTACCTGGACTGTGAACAGCCAGAAAACAGTCCGGGGCACAATCTTCCACACTCTTAAACTTTCCTTGATGGCTTGGGAATAAGAGGAAATGAAATATCTGAAGCGCATCTTTTCAGTGTTTATGATTGTTTCCTTGAGCCTTAGTCGCCAAATAGCTGCTACAATAAACAGGGTCAGTACAATCAAGTAAACGGACTGCATGCCTGCAATCAAACCAAGAGAAACCACCAGGATACCTCCGATTACGGTTCCAGGTGTGTTGAAGGTGCCGTGAATCATATTTATGAGTGAAGACCCAACCCCTCTATTTTCCGGGGGGACCGAATCCTGAACCATGGCAAACAACGCCGGTTGATAAATCAGACATAGGCTTTGTATAATTGTGCCTATTAGTATCAAGTGCCATGAAGCCGTTAACTGCCAGAAAGGCGCAAGCGCAAAGAACAAGTAGGATAATGCCATGCCAAAAGTCATTGTTACTATAAGCCAACGTCTGCCAAATTTGTCTGCAAGGAAACCTCCTGGAACAGCCACAAACGCCATGGTAAAATAATTGGCGAAACCTATTATGCCCAAAGCCATAGGAAAGATGTTGCCGCCCAAAGCATCAACGTATTGCTGGTAGTAAGGAACAGGCATTTCCATGCCCATGTCCATTAATATCCAACTAACTACAAGAGTTAGATAGTTGCCTCGTACGAAAGAAAACTCACTTTGAATGAAGCGACCTAGTCCCATTTTTGTTTCTCTTTTCTTGAGAAATTAAGAAGTTGAATTTAAGCCTTTAATATCCGCATTTTTGGTACGTTAACCAAATCAGATTTCTTAGATTATGTTGAGGAAGTTGTGGTTAATTTTAATAATATC
>CAZPNF010000241.1:0-4101 GCA_964587715.1 uncultured bacterium
CGGGAAAGAGGTTACAACCAGAGTGAACTTCTCTCCATGGCAATAGCCAGTAAACTTTCTCTTCAGACTCTGCCTGATTTTCTTGTCAGATGTCGTAATACTTCGACCCAGACCAAGCTTTCTGCTGAGGAGAGGCAAAAGAATGTAGACGGTGCTTTCGGTCTCAGAGGAACAAATCTCATCATTGGTAAGGAAGCGATTCTTGTGGATGATGTTATTACAACGGGAGCAACGATGAACAGTTGTGCTTCGGTTTTGAGAGAAGCGGGGGCGAGAAAAATAGTCGGAATAGCTTTAGCACGTCCTGCGTTGGAATAATAAATTTTTTTGTTTAATTCCTCTTGACATTTGGAATAAAAATTTTTATAATTTACCCTAACTTATTTATCGGGGCACTGATAGATTTTTGTTATAGTATTTAGTTGATAAGCAAAGGAGGAAAAATATGGCAGTGAAGATAGGGATTAACGGATTCGGACGGATAGGGCGACAGGTTTTTAGAATAGCTGATAAAAGGGATGACATTGATGTCGTAGCGATTAACGATATTACCGATCCCAAAACGCTTGCTCATCTTTTAAAGTACGATTCTTCTTACGGTATTTTTGATGGAGAGATTGAGGTGGTGGATGATGGGATGGTGGTCAATGGGAAAAAGGTCAAGGTCACAGCCATACGGGATCCCGAACAACTTCCGTGGAAAGAACTGGGGGTTGATATTGTAATTGAGTCCACAGGTGTTTTTCGTAAACGGGGAGATATTGAGAAACATTTCAAGGCTGGTGCGAGAAAAGTATTGCTTTCGGCTCCGGCAAAAGATCCAATCGATGCTACAATTGTATTGGGCGTGAATGATGACCAACTCAAGCCCGAGCACAGGATTGTTTCCAATGCTTCCTGTACGACCAATTGTTTTGCTCCTCTCGTCAAAGTGCTCGACGATTCTTTTGGAGTGGTGCGAGGTTTAATGACGACAATCCACGGTTACACTGCTGACCAGCGGCTTCATGATGCACCACATCGTGATCTCCGTCGAGCCCGTGCTGCTGCTGTTAATATTATTCCTACAACTACAGGTGCTGCTAAGGCTGTTGGTATGGTGATTCCAAAACTCAATGGTAAGTTAGACGCAATAGCTATTCGAGTCCCTGTGCCAGTGGGTTCGCTTGTAGACTTTACTGCTGAATTACAAAAGAAAGTAACGGTTGAGGAGATCAATCAGGCATTCAAGAAGGCGGCAGATGGTTATATGAAGGGAATTCTCCAGTACTGTAAGGACCCTATTGTTTCCAGTGATATTGTTGGAACCCATTACTCCAGTGTGTTTGATTCCCTTTCCACAAAAGTTATGACAGGAAACATGGTTAAAGTAATCAGTTGGTACGATAATGAGTGGGGCTATTCCTCCCGGGTGGTTGATTTAATGGTTAAGATGGCTCAAATGTAAGCTCTGGTTGTTTTGTCACCTTGGGTTTATTAATAGATGAAAAAGCGTGACTTTATAGAATATTGGCTTAAAAGTTCAAAGCATGATTTAAATGTAGCCGAGTCTCTTTTTAGTTCTAAACATTTTGATTATTGTCTTTTTCTCTCTCATTTGGCGTTAGAGAAATTACTAAAGGCATGGTGGGTAAAAGACAATAATAATAAGGGAAACAATCCACCAAAGACTCATAATTTGGTATACTTAGCACAACACACAAGTTTGGAACTTAGTGATGAGCAGTTAAAATATTTACAATTTGTTAATACATTTAATATTGGAGTAAGGTATCCAGATTATAAATTCAAAGTATACCAAAAATGCACTAAAGACTTTACTGAAAAGCACTTCAAAAAGGTAAAGGAATTTTACAAATGGTTGATAGAAAAATTATAAATGATGTGAAATATTTTGTTGAACAGTTAAAAAAAGAAATAAATATCCAATCTGTATATTTATTTGGGTCTTATGCAAGAGGTAAGAATAAAGATTATAGTGATATTGATGTTGCTATTGTATCAAATAGTTTTGAAGGATTTATGTTAGCGGATAATGATAAAATTTTAGAAATAACAAAAAATATAAATAGAATGATAGAACCACATCCATTTCGTGCAGAAGATTTTACAGAAGACAATCCGTTTGTAAAAGAAATCATTTCAACAGGGGTGAAAATATATTAAGGCAAAGAGGATGTTAAAACAACTATAATAAACAACGGAAGATGGAGAGTGGAAAGAAATGGAAAGAAGCAGTTTGTAATTTTATCTTACGAAGAATTTATGAAGATTCAAGAAGAATTAGAAAATTACGCGGATCTTCGTATTCTTAGAGAAGCCAAAGCACTGATGAGTAAAATATTGAGAGGAACAATATGAAAAAACTTACAATAAAAGATGTCGACTTGAAGGGCAAGCGCTTGCTCATGAGGGTTGATTTCAACGTACCGTTGGATGAAAATCAAAACATTACAGATGATAAGCGGATACAGGCTTCGTTGCCTACAATTCAATATGCAGTGCAGCAGGGTGCAAAGGTAATTCTCATGTCTCATCTGGGGCGTCCAAAGGGAAAAGTTGTTCCGTCAATGAGTTTGAAGCCAGCAGCACAGAGGTTGGGAGAGTTATTGGGTAAGGAAGTTAAGTTTGCTCCTGACTGTATTGGACCGGATGTAGAACGTCTGGCAAAAGAACTTAATGATGGAGATGTTCTTCTTTTAGAAAATGTCCGGTTTCATAAAGAAGAAACGGAAAACGATCCAGAATTTTCCAAACAGTTGGCCAGGTTGGGAGAAATCTATGCCAACGATGCTTTTGGATCTGCACATCGTGCTCATGCTTCAACAGTCGGCGTTACCCATTATTTCACCAAATGCGTTTCTGGGTTTTTGATGGAGAAGGAATTAACATATCTCGGTGAAGCATTGACGAATCCGCAACGTCCTTTTGTAGCCATTCTTGGGGGGGCAAAAGTAGGTGATAAAATTCCCGTTATTGAGAATCTCCTTAAAAAAGTAGACCGCCTGCTCATCGGAGGAGGCATGGCCTATACTTTTTTAAAGGCTCAGGGAAAGGAAATAGGCAAGTCATTACTGGATGAGGAAAATCTTGATTTTGTTAGTCGTATATTGAAGGATAACTCTGATAAAATCCTTTTGCCTGTTGACTGTTTGATGTCAGATGAATTTGATTTTGGAACCAGACATGTTGGGAAAACAGAGATTGTTTCTGTAGATCAAATTCCTTCTGACTGGGTGGCTCTTGACATCGGTCCGCAGACTGTTGATGCTTTTTCTAAAGTATGCAGAGAAGCTAAGACAATTGTCTGGAATGGGCCCATGGGAGTTTTTGAAATCGATGCGACTGCCAAAGGAACATTTGCTATTGCTAATCTTCTGGCTGATCTTACTGAGAAAGGCGCGATAACTGTAATTGGGGGCGGTGATTCAGCTTCTGCAGTGAAGAAGGCAGGGGTCGCTGATAAAATGTCTCATGTTTCCACAGGTGGGGGAGCTTCACTTGAGTTTTTGCAGGGGAAAGAACTTCCGGGTGTAGCTGCTCTGACTAATGCATAGGGAGTAAAGAATCATGCGTGTTCCTTTTGTTGCCGGTAATTGGAAAATGCATACAACAGCTGGAGAGACCAGGGATATACTTAATTCCCTGAAAGAGCTGTTGAATGATATTAAAAATGTAACTGTTGCTGTGTGCCCTCCTTTTCCATATCTTCTTCTTGCTTCCGAGACCCTCAGAGGAAGTTCTATCCAGGTTGGTGCTCAGAATATGTATTGGGAAATAGAAGGAGCATACACAGGAGAAGTTTCCCCTCTGATGTTGAAGGACGTGGGATGTGAATTTGTTATCATAGGCCATTCGGAGCGGAGAAAATTGTTTGGAGAAACAGACGAGATGGTGCATCATAAGATCCAGACAGCTTTGACTCAGGGATTACGCCCCATCGTCTGTGTAGGAGAAACACTTGAAGAAAGAGAGAAAGGGGAAACTACCGAAGTAGTGGAAAATCAGATCAGAGGAGCCCTCGCTGGTTTTAAAGCTGGAGAAATGAAAAAGATAACAATAGCCTATGAACCGATCTGGGCTATTGGAACTGGCAAGACA
>CAZPNF010000242.1:0-4100 GCA_964587715.1 uncultured bacterium
ATGCTGGGGCTCTTCTCTACAAGGTAGACTTTGTAGCCAGTATCGGCTAAATCTAGGGCTGCTTGAATACCCGCAACTCCGCCTCCTATCACCAACGCTGCTTTTGTCACTTGGACAACGAGCTCTTCTTTGGGCTTCAGTAGTGCCGCCCTAGCGACTGCCATGCGAACTAAATCTTTGGCCTTTTCTGTGGCTTTTTCTGGTTCGCGCAGGTGAACCCAACTGCAGTGTTCTCTAATGTTAGCCATCTCAAATAGGTACTTGTTTAATCCTGCAGATTCGCAGGTTGCTCTGAAGGTTGGTTCGTGAAGGCGGGGGGAGCAAGAAGCTACGACAACTCTGTTGAGGTTATATTCTTTAATGCCTTTACTTATTCTCTCTTGTCCTGGGTCCGAGCAAGTGTATAGATTATCCTCAGAAAGAACAACATGAGGAAGGGTAGAAGCGTATTCAGTTACTTCTTTACAGTTAACAGTGCCTCCAATGTTTAAGCCACAATGGCAGACAAAAACTCCGATACGGATTTCCTCGTTGGATTTAGAATCAACTTTAGAAGATTTCATGTGTACTCTCCAAAACGTTTTCAACAACAAGGGGATTCAGCGAGACGCCCCGCAGATAAAGGTGTATGGAAATTGCCGCTCGTTTTCCAGCCATTATAGCTTCCAGCAAGGTTGCTGCTCCCGATACTGCGTCTCCTCCAGCGAAAATGCCAGATGAACTTGTCTCTAAAGTAAATGGGTCTGCAGCGATGGTTCTTTTTTCTGTGATTTCAACTGTTTCCGGAAGAAAGTCTG
This sequence comes from uncultured bacterium, assembly GCA_964587715.1. Classification (GTDB taxonomy): domain Bacteria; phylum Zhuqueibacterota; class QNDG01; order QNDG01; family DSAB01; genus CAYYPT01. Next base: position 798 of record CAZPNF010000242.1, read on the forward strand.
TGTTGGGAAATTGGCCTATCGCCATTATTACGGTTCCAATTTTTATCGTAAATTCGGAGCCATGAATGGAAACTGGACGTCTGCGACCCGACTCGTCCGGCTCACCTAATTCCATTCGTACACATTCAATCCCAGTTACTTTCCCATTTTCTCCCAGAATCCTTTTAGGGGCAACCAAGAATTCAATTTTCACTCCTTCTTCTTCAGCCTCTTTTATTTCCCAAGGACTCGCGGTCATCTCCTCTTTAGATCTTCTGTACAAGAGGGTGACTTCTTTGGCTCCAAGTCTTAAGGCGGTTTCAGCAGAATCAACAGCAACGTTGCCTCCGCCAATTATTGAAACAGTATCTGACACCTTAGCTTTTTTCTCATTCGCCTTTTCCAGAAAATCAAGAGCGTGGAAGACGCCGTTTAGTTCTTCGCCTTCGATGCCGAGCATCTGCTCTTTATGGGCTCCTGTGGCTACGAAAACGGCTTTGTAGCCCTCTTCTAGAAGCTCGTTAAATTTCAGGCTGCTGTCGATGGCTGTATTGGTTTTAATTTTAACGCCTAAATCTGTTATGCGCTTGATATCGGAATCAACTATTTTCTTGGGAAGCCGATGTTCTGGAATGCATCTTCTCAACATCCCGCCAGGTGAGGATAAAGCCTCAAAAACTGTTACAGAATAGCCCTTTTTGGCTAACTCTTGGGCTGCCGTAAGTCCAGCGGGACCTGAGCCGACAATGGCTACCTTCTCTTCATAGAGGGGGATTGACGGCTTTTTTTTCGATTTTTCCTCTTCATAGTCAACGATGGCATGTTGAATAGAATTGATCACTAACTGTTTATCCTCTATAACCCGTTCTGGATGAAAACAAACATAGCAGCATGAAGCTGGGAGCGGAATTTTTGTTCTAATTATTTCTAAAGATTTACCAAAGCCCTCCATGTTACCGCTTTCAACAGCAAATTTTCTGACAACATGGAAAATTTCCGGAAGCTTCAGTCCCTGCGGGCACCGCTTAGAACAACGATAACACCAACCGCACAGCCATAATTCGGCTGATTTCAGAAGGCCGTCATCACCTAAGGGTAGACGATTAAGTAGTATTCTCGGATTATAATGTTCTGGAATTAATTCCGCAACTGAACAACTTGCCGTGCAGATACCGCATGTATAGCAGTATTTCAGCGTCTCAAAATCAAGAAGACCCGCCAGAACATTTTCCAGATTTGCTGTTGTTACTTTCTTTCAACTCCTTTTCTGTTAGTTTCAAATCCTTGATCCAACGTTTTAGCAGAAAAAAGGTGGACCACATAAGGAAGATAGTGTGTGCGGGAACTTGGCAATATCCCATAAACTCCTATTCGAAAAGTTTATCCTTTATTTTCGTCCGGATTTTTCGACAAGGTTGATGGCGTCGCTTAACCAGCTTAAGGTTTTTTCGATTTTTTCTTTGCTTGCCCCAGGCACCATGAATGCAAGGTATTTTTTGACATACATGCCATAGACGAGAATGTCTATTGGATATGGTTCTGAAAATGCCGCCAGCAGAAGATCCAAAGCTTCTCTTTTGGCTTTTGTTTCTTCAACTTTTTGGAGGTTCTCGCTTTCTTTCAGGTTTGTCTGATTTTCTGTTTGTTTAAATTCATCACTCTTAGATTCGGACAGCATCAAAGTTCCGTTAATTAGTTTAGTTGCAGTGGCTTTTCGCAGGTTTTCGTCGAACTCTTTCTGCGTTACCAGAGCCAATGCTTCTTCGGGGCACCATTCAACACATTGGGGTTCGCCGCCGCAGAGGTCGCATATCATCACCGTTCCCTTTTCTGGATTCATAACAATGGCGCCGTAAGGGCACGCTTTTATACACCAGCCGCAACCGTCGCACTTGTCTTCATCCACCATTATAACGCCGGTCTCAGATTGGGTGAGGGCGTCCAGTGGACAAGCAGCTACGCATGGGGAATCTTCACAGAACCTACATGCAGCAGACATGTTAACGATTTGATGTAAACGGAGAATCTTTATTCTGGAACGCTGAGGATTGTATACGCCTTCTCTTTTTAATGCACATACCATTTCGCATACTCCGCAACCCGTGCATTTCTCAAGATCGGCAGCAACAAATTTTCTTTCAGTTAGATTCGATTCTTTTAAGACCTCCATCCTTAAGTTCTCTCCAGTAAACTGTAAAGTTCAGGAAATCCTGAAGGTAATCGCTCTTTTTGTTCTTGCCTCTCATTATTCTGGTGAGTTTTAACAGTTTTGGTTTGCAAACCCTTTTTGTCATAAACAGTTACTACTTTTGATGCGCAATAGAGACAAAAGTTGAAGCGGTTAGGAACCGTATAGTGACTGTATCTAAAGGGGCATTCTATCAATCCGTCTCATCCCATCTTTTGATGTTTCAGGTATTTTTCGCTGCATTAACTGCAGGGGCTTATGTGCCACACGGTTGCAGCATTTGAAATATATTTCATATTAATAGGTATGTTAGTAAAGGAAAAGATTGAGATTCACATAAAGGATAAATTGAAGATTTAGTCACGTAAAATGTTACCGTTTAATATGATGTACAATAATGTTTTTTCGATGCTGATATTTAGTCACGTAAAATGTAACTTGTCTCTACATAAAAGGAATATAACGAAGACACCAAAGACTGCTTGAGGCAAACATAAACATCTTTTGTAGACATAAACAGGCTTTCCTAAAAAACATGGCTGGTTGGAAACGATTGGTTTAATAGCTTTACCGGCTATACTTTTTCATATCTCTGGTATGAGTTGAGAAATATGAACAGGTTAGATATGTCCGAAGTTAAAGTCAGTAAAATCATGACTAAACGTCTAATTGTTGCAAGCATCCATGATACGGTGGAAGAGGCCGTGAAAAAAATGGTTGATAATGATGTCGAGTGCCTTCCAGTCATTAATTCGGACGGAATGCTGCAGGGTTTAGTTACCTTCAGAGATATTGTAACTAAATTTGTTTATCCCTCTGCGTTCAAACGGGAGTTGAAGATTGGGGAGATCATGGCTAAGAACATAACAACCTGCGGTCCCGACTCAACCGTGCTTGACGCAGTTAAAACCATGAAGAATAGGCATCTGAGAAGGCTTCCAGTAGTTAACGCTGAAACGGTGCTTGTTGGATTAGTCACGGACTTTGACTTGGCATTGTTCGGATGGGAACTCGAGTAAACATATGATCTGCTTGCCGAGGCCCGTAGGAAGCAAGAGCTGCACGCGCTGGTCTGTTTAGAAATTATTTTGTTGTTATAGTATATAGACAGCCAAGTGGCTTTAAGGCTTCATCTA
>CAZPNF010000243.1:0-4058 GCA_964587715.1 uncultured bacterium
AAGAAAACTGCAAGTTTAGCAATATCCTCGGGTTCTCCTAACCTTCCCAAAATTTTATTTCCTATTTCTATAATCTGTTGAGCTACATTCCCCCTGCTAAACTCAACAACCGTCTTCCCCTGAACCATTGCCTGGGTCACAATTGGATCGTAAGGAATCTTCCCGAGGAAAAGAAGATTCTGTCTTGCTGCTTCTGACTCAATTTTATCTGTCATTTCTTTGTTAAGATCGGCCTTATTCACTACCACAGCCACAGGAATCTGAAAATGATTAGCCAGTTCAATTACCCTTTCCATATCATGAACACCGGAAACAGTGGGCTCAGTAACAATAACAACAAGCGAGGCACCTGTAACCGAACTGATAACAGGACATCCAATACCAGGAGAACCGTCAACGAGAATTTTATCGAGACTTCTATCTTCAGCCAGAATTTTGGCTTCACGCCTGATTAAGCTGACAAGTTTACCAGAATTCCCTTCGGCAATCCCAAGCTTTGCATGAACCATAGGACCGAACCTGGTTTCAGAAAGATACCACTCACCTGAATAACGATCCACTAACGAAATGGCATTAACAGGACAGAAATAGGGACAGACACCGCATCCTTCACAGGCAATCTCATCCACAACAAACTCAGAGGAGATTGCATCATATTTACAGACCTCCCGGCATTTGCCGCATGCAGTACAGGTGTCTTTATCGATAACGGCTTTCACACCGCTGTAAAAATCGGACCTCTTTTGAATTCTAGGATTAAGAAGAAGATGAAGATCCGCAGCATCAACATCGCAGTCGGCAATGACCTTGTTTTTCCATAGTGCAGAAAGAGATCCCGTAAGAGTAGTTTTGCCAGTACCACCTTTCCCGCTGATAATAACAACTTCTTTCATGCTCTTACCCTCTCTTCTGACTGAATGTAATCTAATACTTTCTGGTAAAGCGATTCGAAACGTTTGCGATATTCAGGGATCGCTTCTATCATCAACTGCCCGTGGGAATAGGCCACAGCGATTTTCTTGTCATCTGGGATTTCGAGTAAGATTGGGATTGATTCTTCTTCACAGTACGCCCAGACTTTCCTATCACCAGTAGTAGACCGGTTAATAACAACACCAAAAGGAATTGAAAGAGCACGAACCATCTCGACTGCAAGTTTCAAATCGTTAAGTCCGAACGGCGTTGGCTCTGTAACAAGAAGGACAAAATCAGAACCTTTCACTGCTTCGATCACAGGACAGGATGTACCCGGAGGAGAATCAACAACGAGAACATCTGATTTTTTCTGAAGACCAATCTCTTTTACCTCTCTAATCAATGGAGGTGCCAGAGCTTCACCGATATTCAAGCGTCCGTATACAAATCTTATATTTCCTGAACTTCCTACAAGTATGGTACCGACATCCTTTAAATCATCTGAAATCGCATCAACAGGACAAATTAACTTACATCCTTCACAACTGTGACACAGTTCAGGAAAAACCAGCACATTTTTCTTGATCGTAACAATAGCACCGAACTGACAGAGTTCTGAACACTTACCGCAAAATGTGCATGTTTCAAGATTAACCTTCGGTATAAAAGTACGATAAGCCCATTCCTTTTCTATCACAGGCCTGAGAAAAAGATGACTGTTTGGTTCTTCAACATCGCAGTCAAGAAGCATCACATTTCTGTTCTCCAGAATCTTTGCTAGATTGGTGGCAACTGTTGTTTTTCCTGTTCCACCTTTCCCACTGGCAATTGCAATAATCATGTTGGTATACTACGCTCCTTCAATAGCTAATTTAAGTTTTGAGTTATCAATGTAACCATCGACATCTATTATTATCTTATCAATCCCCTCTACTTTTTTCAGGGCTTTTTTAATGTCAATTCCAAGCTGGAAAGCAAGTGGACATATGGGAGAGCTGGGGACAAATGCCAGACTCACTGTATTTCTATCTACAACTAAATCTTTGATAAGCCGGGCCTCCCAAACATCAAGACCAATCTCAGGATCGATTACCCGAGACAGTGCCTCGATGACTTTACTTCTCAGTTTTTCGTCTGACTGTTCCATCAACACCTGCCTTCTTTATAATGAGCATATGCTCATTATAAAGGTAATAAAAAAAATTTGCAGAATCAAGGAGTTTTTGGTCTTATTAAAAAAAGCATGTCTCTGCGATCCCGCCCCGGCAATAGTAGAGACGCATAATCATGCGTCTCTACTTGAATTCCAAAATCCAGATCAAAAATGGGGCTGGATTTAATCCGTAAGGATTTTATGTAAGGGTGGGGTAAGCTGTGGGGTATCCATATCAAGAGATGGAAATCTCCTCTTCAGACTCCTTGCAAACCAGAAATCCAATTCTCCATTAGAGCCAGGATGAGCCCCCATAACCTGATCCCAGACAACAGGCGACTCCATGCAAAAATAAATAAAAAGGTCCGGGGCTTCTTTTTTCAGCCACCCGTAGATTTTTTTATACATCTCTACTCGCAGAGGTCTGGGGTATCTCATTTTCCCATCTAAACCCCGTATCATCTCTTCGTAAACAATCTTACTCCGGGGGAATCGCTCCTGCACAATTTCCTTAAGAACAGGGGGATAACGCAAGCTGCCCATACTTACCCAGACAATTCCCGATCCATCCACCCAGGAAAAAAGTTCCTGAATAAGCTCGTGATAAAGAGATTCCCACTCTGGAACCCAGAGAATAGGATCAAAATGAAAACCTATTAAAAATCCTTTATCCTGACATTTTCGTGCAGCCCGGAGCCGATCCACAACACTTGCAGAAAGAGCTTCTTCCCTATCCACGATTATTTGTGGATTAAGAGACCAGGAAACAACAACATTTTTTGTTGGAGAATCCAAAAGCAGTTCTATAGAATCTGTCTTGGTTTTAAATTCTATTAGAGCGTTTCGTTTAGTGGAGAAAAAATCTGCATAATCTCTGGAAAGGCCCGTGAAACTATCCAGGGCAAGGCTGTCCGACAATTCTCCTGTACCAAACCTGAAAAACCGCCAGGGTTGAATTTCAAGAAGCTTATCAATACTCTGGAAAATATCAGCAAGATTGGTGTAGACTGTAATGAAAAGATTTTTTAAATAACCCTGAAGCACACAATAGGTGCAGTCCATCGGGCACTGGGTTACTTGGTTAATGACTGTGTACTGACAGCAGATATAAGGCGGAAGCGTTCCAGGACAGGGTTTTACCATATCCCCATCCTGCTTTGTTACTGCGAGAATACGTTTCCCTTCTGTAAAAGAAAACTTGCCGGCTTGTACATTGAGAATTTCTTCTGTCACAATCTCACTGGGGATTTGAGGGGAATTTTCAAGAATTCTTCGGGTGAGTTTATCCTCTACCACCCTCTCGTCCACAATAATCTTTTCTATAGGGAAGCCCATGTTACACTACTTTTAACATTTCTTCAAACTTCTCTTTTGTTTTGTCCGCTGAAAGATAAGAAATAATTTTATCTACATCTTCCAGAGATTTAATTTCAGCCTGGACTTTAAGGCCCGGTACTTCTAAAGATCGATCCCAGGAGAGTTGAATCCTCAGCGGAAGCTTATCTTCTTTCTTCAACCTCTCTAGATTATCATTCCATAAAGTTAGTTTCGGATACCGCATTCTCTGCAGATTTTTTTTGATCTGAGGAAGTTTTTCATTTCTTGTAAGATCATTACTCTTCAGTATGCTTCCCGCATCTATCCTTTCAAAAACCTCTTTCATGGAAATATCATCCCTGCGGGAAACATCATACGACATAGAAATAATATCTGAAAGTTCCACAGCACGAATCTGGAGGGCAAGCCCTAAATCTGTTACCATCTTCTGCTCATGATAGGAAAGATTCCTGAAGATTTTAACCTGTTTGAGTGAAAGATTGTACCGTTCAATATATTCCAAAACTTCAGGAGAAAATTTAACGATACCCCTCAACTGATTTACTACTTCCAGAGATTCCGGGATATCAAGAAGAGGAAGAAAGTTTTTTTGCATTAGTTTCAGGGGAACATTAAGCTGATCTAAGATCCGGACTATCCTTGATTTTTCCAC
>CAZPNF010000244.1:0-4047 GCA_964587715.1 uncultured bacterium
GGATAAGTGTCTGTTTTTAAATAACTGTCTTTTGGCAACTGTTAAAGATCAGTTTGCCATATTTCATATATGCTTTTTTAAATGATTTCAGCCAAAGTTTCACTGATCCGTTTTAGCGCGTTTGAGATGTAATTCTTTTCTGAACCAATCCCAATGCGAATCCGGTGATCCATTCCAAAACAATCACCTGGAACGATGAACGTGCTCTTTTCTTCCCTGATTTTTGTGGACAGTTCTGTGGAATTTATTTTCATATGATACCGCAAAAATGCCATTCCCCCGGCTTGAGGAGGAATGAAGGTGAAAAGATTTTCATGTGTTTTGGCCCATTCAGTCAACACTTCAAGATTTTCATTCAACATTTTACGATTTCGCTTGATTATTTTTGCTCTCTTTTCCGGTTGCAAAGCCAAGGCGGCTATACGATTGCTAAGAATTCCGGTTGCGATAGTCGTGTAGTCACGACAAGCCCAGAAATCTGCAACTGTTTTGTGCGGTCCCACCAACCATCCAATTCTTAGTCCGGGAAGCGCATAGGCCTTTGACAGCCCTCCCGTAGCGATAACTTTCTCGTAGCGGCCATAAAAGGATGGCGTATCAATACCGTTTAACTCCGCGCCTCGATAGATCTCGTCTGCGTAAAGCCAGGCATCGGCTTTTCGGGCAAGCCGTACGATCTCTGACATCGCTTCTTCACTCATAATGGCGCCTGTGGGATTATTGGGATTACAGACGGCAATCATTTTGGTTTTTGATGTGACAAGACCTTGCAGTTCATCGAGATCCGGCTGCCAGTTTAATTCTTCTTTGAGATAAAAAGGCTTGACATTAATTCCAAATGCCCGGGCAACTCCCCAAATCTGCATATAGTTGGGAAGCATAAGAACAAGCTCATCCCCCTTATTTAGAAGATTCCATATAGAGACAAAGTTGGCTTCAATTGAACCACTGGTTACCAATATATTGTCCCTATCTGTCCCCGGATACATGCTGCTAATCACTTCTCTTAACTCGATTGAGCCATTGGTCTGGCCATAACCAAGCCGAATGGAATGTAATTTTATAATTTCCTCTTTGTCCAATAATTCCTCAAGAGTAAAAGGATGGACTCCTGTTTCGGTTAAGTTGTATTCAACGGTATTTTCCCATAAAGATTCTGTTCTTTCCAACTGAAAAATTTCGATCTTCATTACAATTCTCCTGATTTTTATATCAATCCTTTCAGAATACTAAGAGATTAGGGCCTCATATATAGCTTTGGAAATTTGCAGATCTTGAACAGCCACACCTGTTAAATCCGCGACAGTAATCTGATCATCTGAGGTCCTCTGCAGCTCTTTCCTGACAATAACATTACCCAACTCAACAGGTTTATCCTCTTCCAAAATACCTGCCTTTCGTGCCTGATAAATTTCCCCTCGTGATTGACACTGACTGATGCTGTCTGCTACAACAATGTCTGCAATTTGGAGTATCTTTGAGTCCAATTCTTGCTTTTCTGAAGTATCAGAACCCATCGCAGTGATATGCGTCCCTTTTTTAATCTGATTGGATTGCAATAACGGAGTCTTTGAAGGAGTTGCAGTTATAATGAGGTTGCAGCTTGAGGCAATATTATTGGGCTCTAAAGTTGTCTGGACGTTATAACCTCGTGGTTCCATATATCTTTTATATGCATCAACTTCTTCTTGATTAACACCCCAGACAACAACATCCTTACAATCCAAAATTGGTTTCAAATATTCTACCTGCATTCTTGCTTGCTCTCCGGCACCAAAAACGCCGATACAATGAACATTTTTAGGAGCCAGATATTTGGCTACAACCGCTCCGGCCGCCGCTGTCCTCACTGCAGTGAGAAAACCTTCATCAAAAAGGATACATAAAGGCTGACCGCTCTTCTGGCTGAATAGCAGCATAAGTCCGGAATTTGTGGGAAGATTGATTTTGTAATTTTCATAGAAGCCACTGGCAATTTTGATGACATAATAATCATCATTTTTGATATACCCATATTTTATATGAACCTCTCCGGGGGGATTTTCAAAAAGCATTTCTCCTACGGGCGGAACAACGACTTTTCCTTCTGAATAGGCGACAAAACCCTCCTCTATAGCCTTAGTAGAGTCAATGCTTCCCAAGACTTTCTTGATCTGGTCTAAATTAAATGTCTGTACCATTTCTTACTCTCCTTTAAATAAAAATCGTCTTAAAGTATGTAAACCAATTTTTGACCCGCTAATGATCAAAACAACGGTTTTATTTTTTAATCTTTCTTTTTCTTTTACTTCTTCAGCCATAAAGGTAAAATAGTTCCATCCATTGTAGGCGCATGATGCTGCTATAAGAGCCAGGCCAAATCCGGTTAACAATTGTCCGAAACTTAATCCGGCTGGATTAAATGTAAAGTCGGCTGAAATTCTATTTCCTGTTGTAAGAAAGATACCAGAGCCGATCACCATTCCCACAATCAACATTATAGAGTCGAATAATCCAAGTTGCCTCACCAAACCGATATGCTCTTTGTTTGCCACATTATTGTTAATCATGGATTTTGTTCTCTTAATAAAGAATCTGCTTATTCTGTGCTTCTAATGAAATACAATTAATTAACAACTTCTAATTTTACCGTAACGCTTCAGTCTATTACAGAAATGAGAATAGGGTTAGGATCGAATGCAAATTGTACACAATTTTTAAACATATATTTCTTCCACTCTCAACTGGCTGTTTGGAGTTTTTTATTTATTATTTAATAATGAATTATAGATATTAATTATTGTTGAAAAATAGCAAAAAAAAAAATCAAATTAAATTTGGAGATTTAATACCATAGCGTAAGGGCGGACTTCGTTGCTTTAAAAATATGCGATGTTTTAAATAGAAAGGAAAGTGAAAATTTATGACTATAAATAACATACCCTAACCAATATTGATTAAACTTTTTACTAAAAATCATTATCGATTAGGGTATGCAGTTAGAGTTCTGCAAGAAGCAATTATATTTCCCCGATGCCCTTCCCTAATGTCAGGAAATACAACGACCAGCGTTAGCTGGCTTACCTTCATCTTTTCTTTTAGTGTAGTAATTTTTTTTTCAAAAGTCAAGAAAAATCTTTGGTACTATGAGATCCGGATTGACTCGCATTGACTCAAAAATAAAGTAACTCATAGAGGGATTGAACTTTTTAAAAAATTGGTCGTTGCCTCATAATAGATGTAACCATAAAATAAGGAAATTTAATTATGAGCACAACGACCAAATACGAATTTTTAGAAGCCATTCGTTCCAGATATTTAACTGGATCATTCCGAGGGGGAAAATTTGGTTATCTGCCCCAAAATTCAGCAGTCCTATTCCCGCCGGATAGATGGAATGGTTATCCACTTTACATCTTTAACAAAATCCACATTTTCTGAACTATAGATGATTTGATATCAGCTTGACAGAATACAGCAGAGAATTTCTGCTATACATGTTTAAACAAATTCCTTACTTGACAAATTCCCTAAAATATTGTAAACTTATAGTTCAAATCTAAAAATTAACTTTAGGGATTTTTATGAAATATTTATTTATCACAGCAGGATTTCTTTTAGGATTTCTTCTTTTACTAACTCAGTGTACGGTGAACAAAGGGAATCCAGTCGGTGCTCGATTTTTTCAGAGAGAAAACCGCGGTTCAGAAATGTATGCAGTTTTCCATGCCGCATCCTCCGATACTTTCTATCAAACTTCCGTTGCTAACGGTTCAAGCCCTTATCTCTATCTTGGCCAATGCAATGGTAAAAAGACCCAGAGCCTTCTCCTCTTTTCCAATCTCCCTGACAGCGGAACTGTTGACAGTGCATTGGTGACTCTCCATACTCACCGCATTTTTGGACAAAACTTCGGTTCATTTAATGCTTCAGTACGCCCTATATTAAAAGAATGGGATCAATCAGAAATTACATGGGAAACATTCGATAACAGCTTTATCGGAGAAAAAATCACAAACGTAGAAATCTCTGCTGATCAAATCTCTGCGAGTAACGACACAATGGCTC
>CAZPNF010000245.1:0-3721 GCA_964587715.1 uncultured bacterium
ATTGCTTATGCAAATTGCTTATGTAAGTAGATCCTTTTTCTTCTGTTCAAATTTTTCCCTGTCGATTTCCCCTCTTGCGTACCTAGCCTTTAGGATATCCAGAGCCGAATTAGAGGTAGTGGAAGAATTTCGATTTCCGCTCTGCTCAACAATTACTTTAACACCCCAGAGAATGAGTCCTATAATAACAAGCCAGAACAGCAGTTGGAAAATCATGCCGCCCCAACCCCAGTTCATCATTCCCCATTCGTGCATCATTGTTATTACTCCTTTCTATTTCCTCAATGCTTAAGACAAGAATCCCTATTCCAGTAAGTCGTTTCATAGTTTTTCACCTCCTTTCTTTTTCATTATTTAGTTTTAAATTAGTCATTTTACCAACTCATAAAATTTAACGTCAGCCTGTTTTATGCAAAATATTATCTGGATTAGAGCAGCAGGGAGCAGTTGGAGTATTAAGATTCTCACGCTCATTCTGTTCCATGTAGTATTGCCAACTGCGTTTCCATCGATTCCAGAGGCTTCTTCTTAGATGTATGCCAGAATTTTCAATCCTGTCTACGATTTCCTTTAAAGTGATTTTCCCCAGATTATATGTAATTTGCAGATGGGGCCCTTTTTCATCCATAGTTAATTCGTTGATTCCAGGATCATCTGAAAGATCTTTTTCTAATTTCAAAAATTGAGACGGTTCCATCTCAGCAATATTGATGGATGCTTTCTTAATGATTTCCATTTTTTCTCCTCCTGTCGAACGAAAAGATCGTCTCCCGAATCATCTCAGCGGGTGGGAAAGGATGAGGGCATGAATCCGTGTATAAAAGTTCAATTTTCATGGTTACAGTTATCCCGTCTTATAATCAAATTCTTTCCCCCAGTCTTTGGACAATAGAAGGTTCAAAAAATCTACTCTTCCCGAAATGTTTGTCTATCCAGGCGATGAGAAATTCTGAAAGAATAAAAGCCGCTGCAAATCCTGCCACACTGTATCCTTGATTTTTTGTCGCAGTATAGACAAAACCATAAGCTGCCATTGAAAGAATTAGAGGCAGAATAAAGACAAGAAATGCAGCCATTATGTGGCTTCTTGCCGGAGTTTCTATTTCTACCGTATCTCCAGGATCGTACATTTTCCCCCTGAGTCTCACTGGAAGCACTCGTTTTCCTTCTCCTGTGGCGTGGCAGACATTGTTCATAGCACAGTTTTTACATCCTCCCTGAGGACTCAATTCCACGATGCCTCTACTGTTTTCTATACTTATAATCCTTCCCAGTTCTTTCATTTCTCTTCACCTCCCTTTTTGCCAGGTGAAAATAAGAAACATTATTCCACCTATGCTTATCCACCAGAAAATTCCATATGGAACTATATAACGATTAACTTGAACTTCGTAACATAGTTCCACTGGATCTGACAGTTTTTTAATTCCAAGATAATGGTCAGCCAGACAGGATTCTCCATTTTCGAACTTCCATGGAAAGAAGAGGATAAAACCGGAAAGACTCAAAACAAATAGAATAATTTTCTTTGATTTGCTGTTGATCATCGTTACACTCCTGGTTCTGTGAACCAGAAGCACAAAGTCTGTGCCACTCTAAAAACAATTCAGAGATAGATTTTACATTCTCTTGTAAATAAAGGAGATATAATGTGGATTTATTTTACACGGGAACAGGATAAATTGAGATCTCTGTATAATATTATACATCAGTTGTAGGATATAATACAATTGGTTGATTTAGCATTCTCGGATTTCAGGCGTAAGCCTTTTATCTCTTCAGGCAATGCTGGATTAAAATCCTTACGGATTAATTCCAGGGGTCTGGATACCCCATTTCTTCATTCTATAGAGGAGCACGTGTCGGGGAATGCCGAGTATTCTGGCAGCCTGGGATTGATTCCCTTTGCTTTTCTTGAGAACTCTGATAATAGCCTGCTTCTCGATTGTCTCCAGAGTTTGATCCAATTCCACAATTTTTTCCCCGGATGATCTATTTAAAAGATTTTCAGGTAAATCCTCCAATCGTACTCTATTCTCATCAGCCAGTACAGTTGCTCTTTCTATAACATTTTCAAGCTCCCGCACATTGCCCGGCCAGTCATAACTCATCATGAGTTGGTAAACTTCTTTTTCCACAGTCATGGCTTTTCCTTTTGCATACTTTTTAACAAAATGATCGATCAATTGGGGAATATCTTCGCGGCGTTCCCGCAGGGGAGGAAGAGTTATGGTAAAAACTGCAATTCTGTAGTAGAGATCCTGCCGAAATCTTGATTCACTGACAGCCTGATGCAAATTCTTGTTTGTAGCAGCAATGATACGAACGTTCACAGGCACGGGATGGTCAGAACCAACTTTTACTATTTGTTTCTCTTGAAGCGTCCTTAGAAGTTTTGCCTGCAAATTTTCTTTTAAATCACCGATCTCGTCTAAAAAAAGTGTGCCTCCTTCTGCTGTTTCAAACTTTCCCTTTCGGTCTTTGATCGCTCCGGTGAATGATCCCTTCACATGACCAAAGAGTTCACTTTCAAGAAGATTTTCTGGAATAGCAGCGCAGTCCACAGGAACAAAAGGATATCCTTTGCGGGGACTCAGCGTATGAATTGCTCTTGCAACAAGTTCTTTGCCAGTACCACTTTCTCCTTGAATCAAAACAGTTGTATCTGTGGGAGCCACCTTTTGAATTAAACGATATACTTCCTGCATACTTACACTCTGTCCTACAATAGCTTTGAGTCCAAACTTCTTATCCAGTTGTGCTCTGAGGGAAAGGTTTTCCTTTTCCAATTTACGATGACGAAGGGCTTTCTCAATGACAAAACGCAGCTGTTCAATACTAAAAGGTTTAGTAATGTAATCATCAGCTCCACTGTGGCAAGCTTCTACTGCATTTTCCACTGTTCCAAAGGCAGTAATAAGAATAACAACGGCTGATGTATCCTTTGCCCGAATCCTTTTTAGCAGTTCCATCCCTCCCATTCCGGACATGGCAATATCAGTAACAACAACTTCAAATTTATCATTCTCGAATTTTTCCAATCCTTCTTTTCCATCGGTTGCAGTTGTTACTGTAAAACCTTCTTCCTTGAGCTGATGTTCAAGCACACGACAGAGACTTTTATCGTCGTCGACCAGGAGAAGCTTTTTTCTTTTTTCCATAAATTTAGCCTATTTTGTTTTTTGAAATATAAGCGTAAAAACCGTGCCTTTGTTTTTTTCACTCTTCACTTCAATCCTGCCGCCGCATGATTCCATGATTCTTTTTACAATGGCCAATCCCAGACCTGTTCCATCTTTCCTGGTTGTATAGAATGGACGGAAAATATTCTGGAGTTGATTAGTTGGTATGCCTTTGCCAGTATCCATAACCTGCACAGATATTTCTCCATCAGCGATTTTGCCCTCAATCTGGATCTGGCCTCCTGGATCGAGAGCTGCCAATGCATTAAGGATAAGGTTAAGGAAAACCTGTTGAACTTCCACTTCTTCCATGCGGGTTATAAGAGGCTCTTCAGGAAGGTTAATTTTCACTTTAATCTGTTTCTTCCTGATCTCAGGGCCAATCAAGGTCAGGACAGATCGGATAATTTCTGCAATGTTTGAATGTTTGTGATGGCCAGATACTTTTCGTGAAAGGTTCAAATAATTTTCCACGACCCCATTGAGACGATTCACTTCCTTAGTAAGCACACCAGCAAATTCCTGAGCAGTTTTATCGT
>CAZPNF010000245.1:3731-4003 GCA_964587715.1 uncultured bacterium
TATGTCGGTTGCTCCTTTAATCGAACCGAGTGGATTTCTTACTTCGTGAGCAAGAGAAGCTGTAAGTTCCCCAAGCACAGCCAGACGGTCTGCAGCCCTGAGTTGTGATTCCATTTCTGCCAGTTTAAAAGTTTGAGCTTCGAGTTTTTTGTACGATTCTTCAAGTTTTTCTGCTGTTTTTTTGTACCGATCTGTTTCATTCCTGAGTCGCAACGAGAGAAAACCAGCAACGCCGCCTACAACCAGATAGAGGATAATCTCATTAAACCTGA
>CAZPNF010000246.1:0-3996 GCA_964587715.1 uncultured bacterium
AAACCGGCGTTCAACATTGAAGCCAAGTTTAAGGAATCCAGCCAGAGCGTTAAAATCTGTTCCAAACCCTATTGTTTTTCCACTACCGTATCCATGAATCTTTGCATAATCTGCATAGAGAAGCATTCTCAAAATGTTTGATTTGATCAGGGGAAGTTCTACGTCAGCTCCCCAGACAGAAACATCGTCCTTGGTCCCCCTCCACGAATCAGGGTCCAGATCAGTAACGTAGCTGGCACCTACGGCAAAATTCTTCAGCACCGGAATCTGGCTGCCGTAAATGGGTCTAAAATACCCTCTTCCACCAATGACTTCGAGCCGTCCCAAATTGTTCGTTAACGACTCAAAACCAAAACTCCCCAGGTCAACATCAAGACTAAGGCCAATTTTACGCTCATCATAGTTTAGCTGATTGTTGTAAAAATTCAATATAAATCCATGCCCTATCTTTGCAGCATCCAGCGCTCCGACACGGGAATAGACTTTATCACCTTTGTGTCCGTATCGTAAATACCGAATAATTCGAGCATAATCATACCCAGAATTCCAATCTGACGAACGGATCCTCCCTGTTTTTGCATTATAGAGCAGGTTAATGCCAAGACCAATTCCAAACTTCCCTATGCTAATGTCAGGATTAAAACTAATTGTATAGTAAGCCTGATTATCGATCCAGGTCATTCCCAGACCAGCATCTAATTCACTACCTTTAGTGATATAGTAACCTGACCATTGAGCAAAAAGACTCCCGGCTAAAAGGGAAAAAACTGCAATACAAATTTTCTTTTTCATTTTCCAAGTCTCCTCTTTTGGTAGTAAATCATAAAGAATTTACAAAAGTTCGTTTCCTTTGTCAAGAAAAAAACTACTCTGTTCTCTTTTCCCATGAGGAAAAGCTAAACCTCTTCACCATATCTCCGTAATTTCAATATAACTTCTTCAGGATCTGTAAGAGAAAAAATTTCTTTTCGGAACTGAGAGCTTCCTGCCATACCCTTAACATACCAGCCAATGTGCTTACGCATTTCTTTAACAGCTCGCTCTTCTCCCAATAGTTTAAGAGCCAGATTGTAATGTTCAAGACAAACCTCAATCCTTTCTCTACTATTTGGGTCCTCCAATAGTTCTCCAGTTTTAAGATAGTGGTTTGTCCGTTGAAAAATCCACGGCCTTCCCAGAGCTCCCCGTCCAATCATAATTAAATCACAGCCAGTTGTTTCCATCATTTTTTTCCCGTCTTCAGGAGACATAACATCACCATTCCCTATAACAGGAATGGAAACCGATTCTTTAACCTGTCGGATAACCTCCCAATCGGCCTTGCCCTTGAATTTCATTTTCTGTGTCCGGGGATGCACTGTTACTGCGCAAGCACCTTCCTCTTCCAATATTTTTGCTGCTTCCACAGCCACGATGCGTTTATCATCCCACCCACTTCGTATTTTGCCAATCACAGGAGTGGAAACAGCCGAAACAACAGCTCTAACAGTTGCTTTCATTCTGGGAAGTTCCTTAAGCACTGCAGCACCTGCTCCCCGTGCCACAACTTTTTTTGCTGGACATCCGAAGTTCAGGTCGATAAAATCGGGTTTAACCTTTTCGACCTCAAGGGCTGCTTTAGTCATAATCTCAGGTTCACTTCCAAAAAGCTGAATTCCGATAGGACGTTCTTCAGGAAGAAATTGAAAAAGCCGATAAGTCTTAGCACTGTTTCTCACTATCCCGTCAGCACTGACAAGCTCGGTAAAAACAATAGATGCCCCCCACGACTTTGCTATTAGTCGAAAAGCACTATCAGCCATTCCAGCCATTGGGGCCAAAATCGATCTTCCAGAAATTTCGACATTACAAAATATCAAAACAAACGAATATACAACTTACTCCTTCAAAAGAAATAAAATAGCCAAAAAGAGGCTGCTTGTGTCTCTTCCTGTAATGATCAGGGCAATAGTAGAGACGCATAATTATGCGTCTCTACGCCTTACCAATTCTTTTACCAACTTTCTAACTTCAGAGTAATTTGTAAGGTAAAATTGAGCCCGTGATATACTCAAGCCCACTTTTATTGAGTAGGCTGAATCTGGAAGTACTTCAAATAGATCTTCATCTGTCCAATCATCACCAACTGCTAAAATAAAATCCCAATCTTTTTTTGAAATCCAGTGAAGCGCAGCTCGTCCTTTATTAATACTGCCGTTTTTGATTTCAATGACTTTGCTTCCTTCCAGAACCATAAGATTGAGATTGGCAGTAAGATCGACTAAATCATCTTTTAATTCTCTGGCTCTCACAGCGCTTAGTTCATGATTTGATTTCCTATAATGCCACGCAAGAGAAAATGATTTTTCTTCAATAAATGATCCAGGTGTCCTATCCACATACAATTCAAGTATCGGACGAATTTGTTCTTTCCATTCGTCCTCTAGCGGTTCAATTATTTCCCATGTCCCTTTTTTCTTTTTTATCCACACACCGTGCTCAGCAGACAACCCTACATTTAGCTGGCCAAACCAATCCTCTAAGGTATTTTTATCACGGCCACTTATAAGGATTACTTCATTCTTTGGGTTTTTGGCTAAGGTTTGAATTAGTTCATATATTTCATCATCCGGTTTTGCTTTTTCAGGTTTTTCGGCAAAAGGAACAAGTGTACCGTCGTAATCCAGAATGATCAATCGTTCTTTGCTTCTGGCGTATTCTTCCAGTAAAGTTTTCTGAGTTTTATCTGTTAATATCTTTGAACTAATTTCGTTTTGCTGTTTTTTTATCCGGGATAAACTGTTAAGGAAATCTTTTGCCCAGGTTACAACATTATACCGCTTCAATCTTTTTTTCATTATATTCATACGTTCTATCTGTTCGTCTGGTGGCATGGTCAGTGCTTCCTTCATGGATTCAGCCACTTCTTCTCTATTATTAGGATTAACAATGACTGCCTCTGATAGTTCAGTCATAGCTCCTGCCATTTCACTGAGTACCAATACGCCGCGGCCATCTTTTTTTGTTGCTATGTATTCTTTAGCAATGAGATTCATGCCATCTCTTAAAGGCGTTACAAGTGCTACGTCTGCTATATTGTAGAGAGAAACGATGTTCTCGAATGGCAGGAAGCGGTAGAGATACCAGACAGGCATCCAGTTTATTGTCCCATGTTTTCCGTTTATTCGGCCTACCAGTTCGTCGACTTCTTTCTTGAGTTTCCTGTAGGTTTCTACACCAATACGGGATGGGACAGCTACCATTATGAGTGTTACACGTTTTTTGTATTCTGGATACTTTTCCAGAAATAGATCAAATGCTTCTAACCGTTGTGAGATTCCCTTTGTGTAATCGAGTCGATCGACAGATAAAATGATTTTGCATCCACCTTCTATGTCACAGCGATTTTTAATTCCTTCTGACCACTTTGCATTGATCTTTGCATCTGCAAATCGATCGTAATCTATTCCCATTGGAAAAGCATCCACTTTGACGATTCGATGATCTATTGTAATTTGTCCTAAGATATGTTCGTAGCCCAGCAGACGGCGTACACTGCTGTTGAAATGCCGAACGTAGTCGTAAGTGTGAAATCCGATAAGATCAGCGCCTAAGATTCCCCTGAGAATTTCTTTACGCCAGGGTAGTAAGCGGAAAATTTCGTAAGAAGGAAAGGGGATGTGGAGGAAAAAACCGATTTGTGCATTGGGTAATTTTTCTCGCAAGAGAGCCGGAAGCAGGAATAAATGGTAATCGTGAATCCAGATAATATCATCAGGTCTGGCTATTTTAAGTACAGTCTGGCAGAAGAGTTTGTTAACCTGTTTGTAAAAATCCCAATGGGTGTGGTCATAAATGGCATAATCTGAAAAGTAATGAAAGAGCGGCCATATTGTTTTGTTGCAAAAACCCGAGTAAAACATTTTGACATCTTTTTTTGACAGGAAAGTAGTATAACTGTCATACTGGGTCAGCAATTTTTTTTCTATTTCTTCTTTTGTTTTACTGTCCAGATTG
>CAZPNF010000247.1:0-3990 GCA_964587715.1 uncultured bacterium
GCCACTTTTGATATCATGCTCAGCTTCGACTTCTTCTTGTTGCGTTGGGATTTAGATGAAGTGCTTTGACCACTTCTTTTGGCAGTGCAATCTGATTGTTTTGACCAAGTTTTCTTAACACAGGGGTACCTCCTATTTCCCTATTTACAGGAAATAATATAATACACAATTTATATTTTGTCAAGATATATTTTAAAGCTTCCATCATGGCAAAAACGAGGAGAAATGTTTTGCTCTTTCTGCCGATTACTCTCCTTTTAAACATCGCAACTCTCCTTCTCGTAGTTCCTTTATAGAGTTAAAAACCATCCTTTGCTCGTTCCGATATAAATCTGAACCACTTTGTTTTTCTCTCTTATAATCTAAAACTTTAAGGTTCAAGTTGCAAACTTGAACCAGCACACTTTCCCCATTTCTTATACTACAATAATATACCTACTCTGTTGAGCAAGAATACCCTTGTATCCACGATCTATTAAAATAAATCATCTCTGTAAAAAACGCAAGAAATATTTTCCCCAATTAACATGGGTAGATAAAATTGTTCTATCGGGTAGTTATTTTTTACCTCCTCAAGTATCTAAATACCAAGAACGATCCTGTAAAATAATCGCTTTTTCTTACTTATTATCAATAACTTAGAGACAATGTATATTATCGTGTTGTGATTAGGCATAGCGTTTGTATATATTATTGAAGAACGTATTTAAAAGCAGCAACCATTTGGACATAAGGTCGGTTTCGGGAATACCATGACTTACCACGAGAATAGGGATAAATATGGATACTATCATTAACGAAAAAACCAAAACCAGAAAAACAATCAATTTGATATGGGTAAGCATCGGTTTTGGGGTGTTGTACTGGATTATCGAATCTATACGGGACGTTATTATTTCCGAAAAAGGCAATATTGCAGAATGTATATTTACTCCAGACCCAATTACATTCTGGATGCGCATACTGATTGTGTTCATCCTCATTCTATTCGGCGTCTATGCAGAGGCGTTGAAAGAAAGGATGGAAAACCGGAGGAAAAGGGGAACTGGGGAGATCAAAAAAACAGAAATTATCTGGGTTGGTCTCGGATTCGGCGCAATGTACTGGATTATAGAATCGATCAGGGAAACTTTTTTACACCCCAGCGAGGATTTCATTCAACAGCTACTTCTTCCAAAACCGATGGAATTGTGGGCAAGAATTTTGGCTGTATGTTTTCTCTTATTGTTCAGTATTTATGTTCAAAATCTCGTTAATGAACGCATACGAATAGAAAAAGCCTTAAGAGAGGCAAACAAAAGACTCAAAGAACTTGATCGGTTGAAAAGTGACTTTCTTAACACTGTTTCCCATGAACTTCGTACCCCCATTGCAACTATGCGGGAAGGAGTTCGCCTATGCATGGATGAGAGAGTGGGTACGCTCAATCAAGTTCAGAAAAAATTACTCACGGATACCAGGAATAGCATTGACCGTTTAAATAGACTGGTCACTGATTTACTCGATATTTCAAGGATTGAAGAGGGGAAATTGAAGCTTCGAAGATCATCTGTCGATCTGTGCAAGATTGTGGAAAAGATACATGAGAACTACACACCGCAATCTCAAAAAAAGAACATACAATTAGAAACACATCTTCCCAAAAAACCACTAAATTTATTTGTGGATCAAGATAAGGTCACTCAGATTTTTGACAACTTGTTAAACAACGCTTTTCGGTACACAGACTCCGGTGGAAATATTACGATTGAAGTAACCGACAAGGAGAGTTTTGCAGAGTGCAGTGTTGCCGACACAGGCATTGGCATTGCCGAAGAAAATCTACCAAAGTTATTTTCTAAGTTTGTGCAAATTGGGAGAGTGAATGGCCCTGGTTACAAGGGCACGGGATTAGGTCTGGCTATTTGCAAGGGACTGGTTGAGAAGCACGGGGGCAGAATATGGGCTGAATCTCAACCTGAGAAGGGGACAACTTTCAGTTTTACATTAAAAAAGGTCCCGTTCCCAAAAATTTTAATCGTTGATGATGAAAAGAACATCGTTGCGGTTATAAAAGGATTTTTGAGTCTCGATAACTATAGGCTTATTGAAGCTTATGATGGTACAACGGCTGTAGAAAAGTCGATCGATGAGCAGCCGTCCCTTGTTATTCTGGACATGAATCTCCCGGGCATGAACGGATACGAAGTTGTTGGACGATTAAAACAAGACATGCGAACACAAAACGTCCCCATTATTATCGTCAGTGCATTTTCTGTGGATACGGAACGACTTGATCAGATAAACGACCATGCAGCTATTCCTATTATTGGTAAGCCAATTGAACCAGAGAAACTAAGAAATGATGTAAAGGAGCTATTAACTTATGGAGGATAAGAAAAAAATTCTTATTGTAGAAGATGAAAAGGAATTTGCCGAAATGGTCAAATTAAGATTGAAATTGTTAGGTTATGAGGTTTCAATAGCTGAAGATACCAACAGTGGTACAGAGGAAATTCTTAAAGGTAATTACGCTCTTATCGTTCTCGATCTTATGTTACCAGGAGGTGGAGGTTTCTCCATATTAGAACGAATACAAAACTTTCCTGAAAAAGCATCGATTCCAGTCGTGGTTTTGACCGGCAAAACAATTGATGCAGAAGTTAAAGTAATGATAGGAACGTATAAGGTTGCAGCACTATTCACAAAACCGTACGATGAAGTAAAATTTGAGACGAAGATCAGATCGCTGTTGCGGTCTACTGGATAGTTATGTTTGGATAATTTCGGTTGGAGGGAAAACACGATGACCAAAACTAAGAAGAAAAAAATCCTTATTGTGGAAGATGAGTTAAAGTTTGCTGAGGTGGTCAAGATAGGATTGGAGTTGGAAGGTTATGAGGTTACAATCTCTATGGATGCCTACAGTGGTACAGTGGATGCTTTCAGCAGTACGAAAGAGATTCTTAAAGGAGACCACGATCTCATCATTCTCGATCTAATGATGCCGGCGGGCGGTGGGTTTTCTTTATTGGAAAGAATTCGACAATTTCCTCAAAAAACGAAAACCCCTGTCATCATATTGACCGGTAAACCAATTAACGAAGATATTATTCATAAGGCAAACAAGTACAATGTCTCGGCCATATTCCCAAAACCCTACAATTTTGAGGAATTTATAAATAAAATCAAAGCGCTGATACCAACCTAATGTGCGATTCCTTTTCAGGAGAAATAACAATGGAAAAATCAACACAAGAACGAATTCTCATAATTGAAGATGATGAAACTTTCCAAAACATGCTTACTCTAAGTCTGGAGTTAAACGGATACAAAGTCATTACGGCTCAGGATGGTTTGGAAGGGCTGAGAATCGCAAGGAAGGAAAACCCGGATTTGATTATCCTGGATCTTATGCTTCCCGAGATAACAGATTCTGACGGTGCTCAATTGATTCAGTTTGATCGGAACATGGGACATAAAGTTTGCCGAATGATCAAATTCGATCGGAGACTTGCACACATTCCTGTTCTCATCTTGACTGGTAGTGATTCGTACGAAGATATAGAACTGGCGAAGAAGTTCGGGGCAGATGTCTATGTTGTCAAAACAACAGAACATGAGATCCTGTTGGATGCGATTAAGAAGTTGTTGGAGAAAAAACAATGAAGATTTTTGATAGCGAAAAGAGCCGTTTTCATCTGGTCATTAGGGATGGGGTACTGCCAGAAGGAAAGAGGGTTTCCCTATTGGATGATTTGGCATATTATTTGTATAATATTAAATCATCTACGACAGTTGTGAAGGTTGACTAAGCGTAATTAGGCTAAAAAATGAGGAATTTTTTAAAAAAGGATGTACATATTTCGACATAGAATGTTTTCATTCTGTAACATTTCAGGGGATTCAAAGTGATAATACCAAACATACACATAATGAGTTCTGAACCACCCCCCTACCTCACCGTTCCAATCGGCTATTCTCCTTGGAATGGGTTACTGATGGATCCCC
>CAZPNF010000248.1:0-3979 GCA_964587715.1 uncultured bacterium
CAGGTGTGTCATCTACAATAAGATCAATTCCAGTTGCATTTTCAAAAGAGCGGATATTTCGTCCTTCACGACCAATAATTCTACCTTTCATCTCATCATTGGGAAGGTGAATTACTGATACGGTTGTTTCAGCAGAATGATCAGCAGCAGTACGTTGTATTGAAGAGATTATAATTTCCTTTGCTTCCCGATTGGCTGTAAGACGTGCTTGATCTTTAACATCTTTTATCAGCTGTGCTGATTCTTGTTTTGCTTTAGCGAGTAAATTCTTTTTCAGTTCTTCAAGAGCTTCTTTGTTGGACATGCCAGATATCTTTTCTAACCTCTGATTTTGTTTTTCAATAATTTTATCAAGTTCTTCTTGCTTGCGAAGTAAAAGATTATTTTTTTCCTTAAGATTTTTTTCTAAATTTGCAAATTCACTTTCTCGCTGCTTTAAAAGGTTAAATCTTCTATCAAGTTCGACCTCTTTTTGTTCGAGCTTCCGTTTTCTTCTTTCAGTCTCTTCTCGCTGATTGCGGGTTTCTTTCTCAAAATTTTGTTTAAGTTTATACCATTCCTCTTTCGCTTCAAGGATCTTTTGATTTTTCAAAGCAGCAGCTTCTTTCTCTGCCTCAGACACGATTTTTTCTGCAAGTTTTTCTGCATTTGCAACTTTTCCCTGTCCAATTCGAGTGCTGGAAATCCATCCCAGGAAGAACATTACAATACCCACGACAGCTGCAATTACAACAAACAATAATGTTTCCATACAATCCTCCAATTTATTAAAAACCCCGCTAAGAGACGGGCTTCACCCTTATTCGAAATTCATTATGTTAAGAATATCCGAACGTTGAAGGGTACAGCTTTTCCTGCGGGGATCAAAACCAATGAATAATAGTGCTGAAAAAAGGCCGAACTTTCTATCCTGATTTTTGGAATAGCTTCCGATCGATAAGCGTGTTTAGCTCCTTTATCTTGTCCTCAAGTTGAGAGCGGATATGTTCCTTCTCGGCACGTTCTCTAAATAATTCATCCGTTATATTCAAAGAAGCAAGAATTGCCACTTTGAGAGAGGAATCAACACGTACATTCTTATCCACTTCACGCATTTTCTTATCAACGTATTCTGCAACACTTTTGATATAATTGGCATCTGCCTGACCCCTGATAGGGTACTCAGCACCATAAATTCTTACTTTGAGGACATTTTTATCCGAACACATCGGAGTGGTCCTGCAGGTTTAATGAAATAAATTCAATTACAATTCCTTCAACGAGTCTTGGATGAAACCATAGCTGTTACTCATTGAATATCTTCAAATTCTTTTAACTTCTGAAGTAAGGTTTCTACCTTACTTCTAATATGGTCTTGTTTTTCTCTGTAACTTTCTATTTCGTTTTGTGCATCACGGTACTGCACAGATTCTTGCCGTAAAGTTTGAATAGTTTTTTCTTTTTCATCAACAAGTACCTGAAGCTGTTGATTTCTCTGTTTAAGCTCAAGGTTTTCCGCTTTTAATTTATCCACTAATGAAAGAATGTGAGTTATTTTTTCTTCAAGAACCTCAAGAATTTGATTTTCCATAGAACCCCCTTTTTCAGGAACGTAAAGACGCAGAAAAAGATCTTCCGAGTGCATTCACTACAGAAGAGACAACAGGATCTACTTCTTCTTCTTTGAGAGTCCGTGTTTGAGACAAAAAAGTTAATGAAAATGCAACGCTTTTCTTTCCCGAAGGAATTTGCTTGCCGCGATATAAATCAAAAAGGTCTACTGAAATTAGTTTCTTCCCCCCTACCTCGCTAATAACTTCTTTAATAGAACTCACCGGAACTTTTTCATCTACAACTACAGCAAGATCACGTCTAACAGACGGAAATTTTGGAATTGGCGTATATTTCTTTCCTACAGGTAAAGCGCTAAAAAGCTCTTTCAGGTCAATCTCAAAAACAAAGACTTTCTCATCAATGTCCCACCTTTCTAAAATAGCCTTTTTGATTTCTCCAAACAAACCAATTTCTGCGGAATTATAAGAGATTGCCGTAGTGCTTGCAGCCTCCAGTGCAGGATGATTGGCAGACACAAAATCGAATACTGAAATGTGAAGCAGTTCCATAAGGTTTTCGATAACTCCCTTTAAATGGAAAAAATCGACTTCTATGTCTTTTCTCTTCCAGAAGGATTTTGACCTTAAATATCCCGACAAAACACCGGTTACAAATATTTTTTCGTCGGGAAGAGACTTTCTGTTAGCACTAAAGACTCTGCCAATTTCGAACAATCTTAAATTACTCGTTGAACGGTTTCTGTTCCATCGAATTGAGTCGAGCAAACTGGGAATAAGGCTTGTTCTCAAAAAAGCAGTTTCCGGACTCAGTGGATTTTTGACTACAACAGGAGAAACCTCTGGAGTAATATAGGAGACGTGATTCTCTGATACCAGACTATTACTTATTGTTTCCATAAATCCAAGACCAACAAAAATATCTCGTACTGTTTCCACAAAGTCCTGTTCTTTATTTGGTGAGTAAGCCAGAGCAACATTAGAATATAATCTTGGTTCGATCTTTTCATATCCATAATGGCGAACAATCTCTTCAATAAGATCAATTTCTCTTGTTAGATCTGGACGAAAAGTAGGCACAGTAACATGGATAGGGTCAGTATCTTCCACTAAAAGATCGAGTTTCTTTAAAATGTAAAGAACTGTTTTTTTGGGAACATCACTCCCTAAAACAACATGGATTCTCGAAGGTCTCAGGAGAACTTTCCACGGCTTTAGTTCGTTTGGATAAACATCCACGACCCCTCTGGCAACTTTTCCTTCAGCAATTTCTGCAAGAAAGCGAGCCGCTCTATCAACAGCATAGAGAGTGTTATTGGGATCTGTGCCTCGCTCAAAGCGCTGAGATGCCTCCGTGGATAGTCCCAGCCGTTTAGCTGTTTTTCTGATTGTCGTTGGATCAAAATAAGCACTCTCGAGAAGGACATTTTGAGTATGCTCAGATATCTCTGAGTTCAACCCACCCATGATTCCCGCAAGTGCTACTCCCCTATCTTCATCACAAATAAGAAGATCATCAGGAGTTAGTGTGCGCCTTTTTTCATCAAGAGTGGTAAAAGTTTCTCCCTCATTTGCCCTGCGAACAATGATTTTCTTCCCCTGTATGAGGTCGTAATCAAAACCGTGAAGAGGATGTCCGGTTTCCATCAAAACGTAATTTGTTACATCAACCACATTGTTAATGGAGCGGATTCCCACAGACTCAAGTTTTGTTTTAAGCCATTGAGGAGAAGGCGCGATTTTAACGTCGTAGACGATTCTCGCTGAGTATCTTGGACAGGCTTGAGAATCAACAAGCTCTACAGAGATTCCATCATTAGCCAGCTTGTCAGTTCCTTCCACAGTAGTATCAGGTTTTATAACCTTTTGATCGACCATCACACCTATTTCTCTGGCAATTCCCAAAAAGCTGAGGCAATCTGGACGATTTGGAGTAACATTTATCTCCAGAACCGCATCCCTTTTTGAGAATTTTTTTGAGAAATCATCTCCTATCGAATGTGTTTTTTTGTCAAGGACGAGAATTCCACTGTGGTCATTGCTGAGGCCCAGCTCTCGTTCTGAACAAATCATTCCATCGGATTTAACCCCTCTGATCGAAACAGACTTAATAGATGAACCATCACCCAGAATTGCTCCCACTTTTGCCACTGGAACCCGCTGGCCTTCTGCGACGTTGGGTGCACCGCAAACTAAGGAAAGGACTTCCGTCCCTGTATTCACTGTACATACTTTGAGCCGGTCAGCAGCCGGATGCTTTTCTGCACGAAGAACTTCCCCAACAACAATACCACTAAAAGAAGGCTCGATCCAATGGAATTCCTCAACTTCCAGTCCTGCCATGGTTAATCGTTCAGCAAGCTCTTCTGCTGGAAAATCAAAAGGAATGTATTCTCTGAGCCAATTTAAACTAATCTTCATGCAAAAGT
>CAZPNF010000249.1:0-3963 GCA_964587715.1 uncultured bacterium
CCAATCTCTCTGTCCCTCACAATCCTAATTTCACTTGCATTGGGTAGATGAGAGCCTCTGCTCTAATCTGGTTGAAGCAGAGGCTTCAACCTACCCGCTGTTTTCCGATATGGTATATATCCCTATTTGTCGGGACTCGCACCGCTTGAATATGGCGAAAGCAATGCTTTCGCCTACCCGTTTAAACCTGTACCTTCAGAATAAACCTGGAGCTAAAACCCCCCTACCTACTCTTTTTTCTTCTTAAGAAAATACTTCACCATACGTACTTCATTCTTGACACCTGGCTCTGAACTATAATCCACCTCATCCATCAGTGTTTTCATTAAATATATTCCGAGCCCTCCCACACGAAGCTCGGCTAAGTAGCTTTTCATATCGGGAAGCTCCACATCGTGCATATCAAAACCCTTGCCGCGATCCGTTACCACAACAGTAAACTTCTGATAATCAATCTTAACAGCAATATCAATGTTTTGGGTCTCATCATGCTGGTACGCATGTTCAATGACATTTGTACAGGCTTCATCCACAGCCAGCTCAATCTTACTAACCTCATCTGGATCAAATCCTACTTTACTTGCTACCCCGGAGATAAAATTCCTAATAATCTCTAAGTTGTCCGTCTGGCTTGGTATTTTCAAATGATAGTTTTTAGTCGCTTTTACCATACATTTACCCTTTTCATCAAAAATCCTTGTAATAAATTTTATGAACCTTGGTATTTTTTAATAGCCTCTGCCTCATTCTGAAAGACTTCATAGAGAACTGGAAAACCTAAAAGATCAAAAACTCTGAATACTTTTTCAGTAGGTTCAGCCAATTTGATATCTCCACCTTTCTTCCGAACATCTTCAATAAATCCCATGAAAACACCCAGTCCTGCACTGCTGATGTAAGACAATTCCGAGAGATTGACAACGATTTGTACCCTGTTTTCCTCTACCAGATTTTGAAGTATCTTCTCAAAATCAGGTGCTGTGTGAGCATCCAAATATCCCTTTAAATAAACTATGGATACTGTTTTTAGATCTTTTCGCTTTGCCTCAAATCCTTCCATCAATTTTCCTCCTTTACAATTGTCTGTTATTATTTAACCTCGGCGTCCTCTGCGGTAAATTATTCAGACTAACTACTTATCTCAAAATTTTAACAACAACAAGTGTAACATCGTCGTGTCGAGGCACACCATGAGTAAACGTTTCCATACGGTGGCGAATATCCTGGAGCGTATCTTCAGCTCCCTGTTCACCCATGCTGCTCAAGATTTCCGTGAGTCTCTTTTCTCCAAATTCTTCGCCTTTTTTGTTCCGGGCTTCTGTAAGTCCATCAGTATAGAAAAAGAGTGCATCCCCTTTTTTTAAAGACAACACTTTTTCTTTCAAACTTCCAGCAAAAATATCATTAGAAGTCAGGCCCAATCCCAAGCCAGGAGATTCAAGCCAGGAAACTTTCTTTTTTCTCAGCAAACCAACGGGCGGATGACCGGCCCGAACAATGCGTATATTTTTGTTCGATGGCAGAAAAATTCCGTAAGACATTGTCACAAACATCTCTGGTTCAAAATGTTTTCTGAGAAACGTATTGACCTCTATCAAAATTTGTTTAGGCGAGGAAAAATGAGGTGCGAGTGCCTGGATAACACCTTTCAATTCTGCCATATAAAAAGCAGCCGACGCCCCTTTACCCGAAACATCTCCAACAACGAAATCCACTCTGTCCTTGCCCACAACGATTACGTCGTAAAAATCGCCGCCAATCTCATTAGCCGTAATACAAAAAGCAGCGGTATCCACACCTTTTATTTTCGGCATTTCCTTAGGTAGAATACGCATCTGTGCTTGATGAGCAAGCCTGAGTTCTTCCCTGTAAACCTCCTGTTCAATAGTCACCTTAACAAGATTGGAATTTTCCAGGGCTAAACCTACCTGATCAGCAAAAGTCTGGAAAAGACTGCGACTTTCTTCCACAAATCCAAATGTTTCACGCTTAAGAGCATAGAGAATCCCAAGCTCTTTGTTCTTAAATCGAATCGATACAGCCAGAAGAGAACCAACTTTCCGCTTCCATTTGTTGATCTTCTTAATTCTCTTATCCCTGGTCACATTATTAATCAATAAAACTCTACCCTTTTCACTTACCTCTTTCCTGAGAGTTTTTTTAACATCATCAGGTATTTTTTCCACATCTTCGGATTTAATCCCGTGAGTACCTGCTAGCCGATAGGTTGAATTCTCCTTTAATTCCAGCCAGGAAAAATCTGCACCAACAACTTTCAAAGAAAGCTCTGTAGTTTTTGAAACCAACTTTTCTGTATTAAAAACAGAACCAATAGTGGCACTGAGCGCCTGGAGAGATTTAATCTCTCTCATCCTTCGATCCATCAAGCCCGCAGAAGGCAGTTGAAACAATATGCCAAGTAGCGCCATGCCGGAGTAAATAATATAAAATATCGACAGGCAGTTTATAAAGCTTCCAACAACTATGCTAGAATCTTGAGCTACATTGTATGAATTAGAGAATATAGATAGAACTATAGGATAAGTTAAGCCGCCCAAAAAGAATACGCCCACTTTCTGCTTCTTGTTAAGATAATGAATCCACTTGCAGCGAAATCCATTAATAACAGCAAACAAAACTACAAAGGCAAAAAAGAAATCTTTTAGACCAAACTGCTCGTATCTCATACCCCAGTAAATGGGAATTGTCTCTATTTCTCTACCATCAAGCAGTACGTAGACCATCTGGAGAAAAATGAAGATAAGAAGAATCCGGAAATTTCTCTCGGTCTTTTTTCCCTGTTGGACAAAGATTAACTCTTTCAGGGTGATAAAAATACATACAGAGATAAAAATCACAAAGAGAAGAACCACTATCAAGAAAAAATGATTACTGTAAACCGCTATTTTTTCTAAAAGCTTTACACCACCCCAGAAAAGCAATATGAAAATTCCTAGAAATCGTAACTTCTGGAGAATAGAACGATGTTTGATCCAATTCTGATGCGAAATTCCCCACATGAAAAAAGCAAGTGTAACTAAGAGAACAAGCTCTCGGAATCGGCTTGCTACAACAGGGAGATTCTCAATAGAAAGAAGTTGAACATCCATAGCAAAAACCACTAAGAGAAGAAGAACAGGAAGGATAATTCCGACAAGATGGTATTTTTGAATTTTCATTCTTCCACCTACAAAATTTTGACAACAACTGCTGTCATATCATCATGCTGGGACACACCGGCTGCAAAACTCTGAACTTCATTTTGTATCTTCTTCAACAAGTTTTCAGCAGAAAGCGTGTCGTAAGTTTTGACAAGCTGCATCAACCGCTCTTCCCCGAATTCCTCATGCGAATGGTTTCGGGCTTCATTAAATCCATCAGTGTAGAAGAGAAACACATCGTCCTTTTCAATGCTAATGGTCCTTTCTTCTATGGTTCTGGCAAAAATATTACCCTGCTCAAGGCCAAGCGCTATTCCAGGGGAATTGAGTTCTTCTGTTTTCCCTTCCCCACAACGACGGAGAATCATGGGGTTATGGCCAGCTCTGGCAAAAGTCAGTGTTCGCGAATCCAGATCAAATACCCCGTAGATCATACTGACGAAAACCCCTCTTTCTGCATTCTGGTAGAAAAGTTCATTCATATTTATCAGTACTTCCTTAGGAGATAAGATAGTCCGTGCCTCTGATTTCAGAAACCCCTTTGTCAGAGTTGTGTAAAAGGCAGCCGAGATTCCCTTACCAGAAACATCTCCAATAACAACCCCCAGCTTTTTCGGACCTATCTCAATAAAATCGTAGTAATCTCCCCCTACTTCTTCAGCCGGGATGCAAAGACTCGCTATGTCGATTCCTTCAATTTCAGGATTTTTCCGCGGGAGAAAACTCAGCTGTACATTGCGGGCAATTTCTAATTCCCTCTTTATCCTCTCCTTTTCATATATCCGCTTGAGATAATCCGGAA
>CAZPNF010000250.1:0-3953 GCA_964587715.1 uncultured bacterium
TGAGAATATATCCCGTATCCTGTCAGCTTTTCTATCTCCTTGGTGGAAACTCTTGGGGAAATATGGGGAACATCTTCAACGCGTCCGCACTCAAGACAACGCACATGATAGTGATCTCTGATATCTCCATCCCACCGTATCATACCGCTGCCAAAACAGAGCTCCCTGATTTTTCCCTCATCTCTTAGTACATTCAAATTCCTGTAAACCGTTCCCAGACTGATATTGGGTATCTCTTTGCGGGCTTGATCATAGATCCAATCGGCAGTCGGATGAGATTTGGTTGATCTTAATATACGGAGAATTAAATCTCTCTGTTTGCTGGATTTGACAATTTTATGATTCATCATATTCACCATATTGATAATAGTAACTATTATCAATATAACAATAAAAACGAGAAGGTCAAGCAGTTTTTTTATTGATCTCAACCCTGACAGGGTTAGGGATGTAAACTATTTTCTTTTCCGAATACATCCGTGGTCTTAAAACAAACCGTGCTCTCTGTGCTTTTCCCCGATGGTATCCGCCAATCTATCCAAAGCCTTAAAATCCGCTTCCTTCGGATACCCCCTGGCAAGAACGGGTTCCAGGATCTCCACCTTCAGGTTCGGGATCATTCCGGCGATCTGCTCGATGGCCTTGCTGCTCCAACCGTAGGAACCGATAACCGAGGCAAACCTCAGTTTGGGCCTTAAGGCATTGGCCAGATGGGCCGCGTAATGTATGGCAGGATGTGGTCCCACATGTACTGTGGGTGTCCCGATGACAATTGTCGCAGCATCCACAAGTGCGATGGCCAGCTTGCCCAAATCGGTTACTGAGAGATCGAACTGATGCACTGTAATTCCCTTCTCGGCCAGTGCACTAACCAGGTATTCCACCATCTTCTTTGTACTCCCGTGCATCGAAATGTACGGAATGACGACCTCATTCTTGGGAATCTCGGATACCCAATCGTTGTACGCTTCGACGATGAACGAGGGCTTGTCGTACATCGGACCGTGGCTCGGTGCGATGAGGTCGATCTTGCGGCTTTTCAGTTTCTCCAAATTTTTTCTGATAACAGTGCGAAAAGGCATCATTATCTCCGCGTAGTAACGCTTGGCTGCCTCGTAGACACGTCCTTCGTCGGTCACATACAGATCCGATGTAGCTAGATGTGAACCAAAAAAATCACAGGTGAAGAGTATCTTGTCCTCCCGAAGGTAGGTCACCATCGTCTCCGGCCAGTGCACCCAGGGCGTATGGATAAACTCTAAAGTTTTGTTCCCCAACGACAGCGTTTCACCATCCTCAACGGTCATAAATTTCTCTTCAGGGATCAGCAAATGATCTATAAGCATGCCTTTTCCCTTGGGACTAGCAATTACTTTTACATTCGGGTATTTCTCCAGTACCTGAGGGATGGTTCCTGAATGGTCCTGTTCGGCATGGTGGGCAATTATGTAGTCGATGTGAGGAACATTTTCCAATTGAGACATGAGCACATCTGCCATCTGGGGGTCTACAGAATCGAGCAGCACTGTTTTCTCGCTTCCTTTAATGAGGTAGGAATTGTAGCTCGTCCCGTCCGGAAGTGGAATCAGGGAATCGAACAATCTTCGGTCCCAGTCAACAGCTCCCATCCAGTAGATATTTTCTTTAATTTTCCGTGCTTTCATTAGATTATCTCCTCCTTTATGTATCTCAAATAGCAATTCAACAATTGATATTATAATATATAATGAGTAAAAAATAAAATCAATGTTTATTTATCCCCGGATCATAATTAAAACCATTTTAAATCGTTCCTCTGCTCTGACTGCATGCGGAATGTTTGCCGGCATTATGATTTGCTGACCGGCCTGAAGACTATAGTCAATACCAGCTGTTGTAATCATACCAGTTCCATCCACAACTTCCACTAAGGCCTCAAAGGGTGCCGTATGCTCACTAAGCTTTTGTCCGCGATCAAAGGCAAAAATAGTAACATTTCCGGATTTCTGTTCAATCAGGGTGTTGCTTACAATAGAATCCTTCTGATAGTCGATTATGTCAGCATATCTGAATGGCAATCCTCGTTCCACAGATTTTGATCTTTCCATTTCTATTTCTCCATTTTTGCTTAAACCCACTCTTCTTTTAAAATTTCACCCCGAATACCAACAACAATGATTTTGATCGGGATCTTCCGATCCGTTTCGTAAACAGCTTTCTGGGCAAGACGCAACAACCCTCCACAGCAGGGCACTTCCATGATCATAACGGTGAGGATGTTGATCTTTGCCGTGTCGATGAGGGCTTTCAACTTTTCTAAATAAATCTCCTGACCCTCATCCAATTTGGGACAAGCAATTATTAATGTTTTTCCCTTAAGATAATCATTATGAAAATTTTCCATTGAGAATGCAGTGCAGTCGGCTGCAAGCAGAAGATCGGCACCCTGATAATGCGCTGCGCTTGGGGAAATCAGGTGCATCTGGACAGGCCAATGCGTGAGATGTGACGATCGTTTATTTTCAAGACTCCTGCTCTCTCTATCAGCTTGCTTAAAAGATACCGTCTTTGATCCCGGGCAAGCCATATGAAAACCTTTATCCATTTCAGATTCCTCCTCTAACGGAATATCGATATTATTTTTTTCAAGATAATCAACTGCCTGATTGTAAAATTCTGTCTGGTTGTGGTCTTTCAGATGTTTCAAATGTGCCCTGATGGTATTTATGCCCTGATTGGCAATATTTTGCATCACTTTGAATTCATCATAAGGTTCCGCATCACGCTTCTCTACCGAGATAGCTCCTTCCGGACATTCTCCAAGGCAGGCACCCAGACCATCACAGAAAAGATCGCTGATCAGCCTGGCCTTGTCGTCTACTATCTGAATAGCTCCTTCCGGACAATTGGGAATGCAGAGTCCGCAACCTGTGCATTTATCTTCATCTATTTTAATGATGCTTCGTTTCATGAAAATCTCCTCTACGAAATTAGGATTATTCTATTTTCTTGATTAAATTTACAGGATCAAAACATTCAAAACCTTGACGCAGATCAATAAATTACATTTTTTCAAGAAGAGGATATTGTGGAAAAAGAACTCATTCTCAAAAGTACCAATCTGTTTGAACATATATCCGACCGAAGCAGGACAGCCCTGGCCAACATCTGTATTTCTAAAAAGGTTGAGAAAAAAGAGACCCTATTCCTGGAAGGTGACAAGGGCTACTCCCTGTACATCCTGGTCGAGGGGAATATCCAATTGTATAAGACAACACCCAATGGAAAAGAAATAGTGATCAAGGTTATCAAGCCCGAGGAAATCTTTGCAGAGGTCATTTTGTTTGAAGAGAGCCATTATCCAGTCAGCGCTGTGGCCTTAAAAAAGAGCCACCTCTTTATGTTGCCCAAGCATCAATTTTACTGTCTCTTAGAAGATGAAACATTCAGGAATGATTTCATCTCTATGCTCATGAAAAAGATGCGGTATCTCACCAAACAGATCAGGTATCTGACCAATTATGATGTAGAAGAGCGATTGTTCATCTTCCTTGAGGAGCATTACGGAAGGAAAAAACGGATTAAAGCATCGCTGTCCAAAAAGGATGTGGCCGCTGCCATTGGAACCACGCCAGAGACTCTCTCCCGTGTGCTGCTGCGTCTGAAAAAGGAAGGCAGACTTACATGGGAGGGATCTTTTATCGTTTACTGATTCAGAGTTGTAATCTGAACCATTCATTCTAGCTTCAAAACTTTAGAGAATTACTCTGCATTCGGAGGTAACAGCGTTTCCCAAGAGGTTATGCAAAACAGAAAAAGTCCCATCCAGAATCTGAGGACGGGACTTTAATCTATTCGCCACTGAAGAAATTATCAGCTTAAACATGTCGAACAAATCAATAAAAAATCTACTACTGGTTTGGTCTAAGAAATGTATTAAAAAATACTAAAGGTATCTCTCCACCTCCCAGGGA
>CAZPNF010000251.1:0-3936 GCA_964587715.1 uncultured bacterium
GTTTTGTCAACTTCCTAAAAATTACAAAAATTAATACGAAATCTGAATGAATAAACAGTTTATAATATCCGTTTTCACACAGTCTGTTCGCTCGTACTGACATGGACCGGGGGAGATCTTTCTTAAAGAGTACGACTCTTCGGCACGACGAAGAATCTCCTGCCACTTAGCATTATGTTGTGATAATACTTTTTCAAGATGGGCCTTTGATACAACCGCATCCCTGAAACCCACCCCCCACAAATAACCCTTGACGTTTTCCAAAAGAATCATTATATTCCATTTGTAAATTATAAAAAAACGGCAGGGAGGACACAATGAAAAGAATGGTACAATTTTTCGTTCTGCTTGTTTTTGTAATTGCCGCAAGCTATACAGGCAGAGTATTTGCGCAGGTTAAAAACTGGACCTGGTATATCTCTTCCACAAATGTTGTTTCCGGAGAGCCGGGATACATCGATGTTACTATTGGGATAAAGGCTAAAAATCCAACAGACGAAGCTGGGTTAGGAAATCATTCAATATGGGGAACAACATCGTCAGACCTCTACGACTTTGGTGAAAGCCACGATCCAATTCTGGTAACTGATCATCTCGATGGGACAGGTACAGTTTATGTTATGTCATTTGTGAATCCCAGCGCTGCTTCTAACGATTGGAATTTGGTTACTAGTTACAGTGGTAGTAGTGGTAATGGTGATTTGGTACTCACAGGTGGCATACCAGTCGCTACAATACGATTCTTCATTAAAAACCCCAGCGGCACTTCTGGTATTGACTTAGGATCTACACAGAGTACATACAAAGACGACAACAGTACACTTGTAGATGTTTTTTACGACAATACTGGCGGCGATGTATCCCTCCCCGTTCAAATGACTACTCTCTCAGCAACGGTGAGCAAGGAAGAAGGCATTATTCTGCGCTGGCGAACAGAGAGCGAAGCAGACTGCGCAGGATTTCGTATCTGGAGAAGTGAAACCAATGCAGGCCTTTACAATCGTATTACTACCTCTCTAATCCTGGCTCAAGGGAACAGTTCAGCCGCTACTGATTACACGTTTACTGACAAAAATGTGCACGATGGAACATTATACTGGTACAAAGTAGAAGAAGTCTCAACAGAAGGAGAGAGTAAATTTTTTGGGCCTATCTCTGTTACAGGAATTAATCTGATACCTGCTGAATTCGCGCTGTCTCAAAACTATCCAAATCCTTTCAATCCCGAAACTACATTTGAATATCAACTTCCTGAAGAATGTTCTGTCTCAATAAAGGTTTATACCCTGTTGGGGCAGGAAGTGAAAAATTTAGTAGAGGAACATCAACCGGCAGGACATTGGACGGCCAAATGGGATGGAACTGATAATTTTGGAAGAAAACTTCCAAGCGGCATTTACCTGCTCCGAATGAAAGCAGGTAGTTATACTCAAATAAGAAAAACGACCTTGACGCGGTAGCTATCTCCCATAAATGAACCTCCTCTCCGAGGTATCACAGGCATTTGACAATTTAATGCGAGGCAAACTTTTGGGAATTAAACCCGACTTGTCTGTCTGCGACGATTCACAATCCACCAATCTTCAAGGCGGAGTGCTCTACCAATCTCTGCTTTAACCATTCTTTACCTTTACCACTTTTCAAAAACTTCTCACGCTTCATCGCTTCAGAACGTGACTCACACCTCTCAGAATATATAAGTTTCTCAACTCTGTACTTTCTTGTAAATGGACTACGACCACTCTTGTGTTCATACAAACGCTTTTCAAGATTATTTGTATGACCAACATACCGCCTACCATTATCTAACTCTAATACATAAACCCAGTAACTATTGCTAACCATAATTTAAACCTTGTAAAACAAAATCAGCTCACAAAAAAGTGAGCTGATACTAACTTGTTCTTTCAGTACGCCCAGAAGGACTCGAACCTTCAACCTATTGATTAAGAGTCAAGTGCTCTACCAATTGAGCTATGGGCGCTTTGTAAGGGCGCAGGGAATCGAACCCTGGACCTACGGCTTAAAAGGCCGTTGCTCTACCTAACTGAGCTACACCCTCATTTTGGCCTTCAAAATAATAAAAAAAGTTGGAAATGTCAACTGTTGTGTTAAAGATTTTTTAGTATTATTACATTACATCCAGATTGTCGCATCACGCTCAGGACCAACGGAAACAATCCCGATTGGGACTCCTACAATCTCTTCTATTTTACTCAAGTAATTGCGTGCAGCCCCTGGAAGATCTTCATACTGTTTTATCCCGGAAATCGATTCCTCCCAACCAGGTAAAACTTCATAAATAGGTTTCACTTCCTCCAGAACAGTAACATCAGTGGGAAAATGGGTCAGAATCTCTCCCCTGTATTTATACCCTGTGCACATGCAAATTTCTTTTAAGTTATCTAATACATCCAATTTAGTTATTGCTAAGAAATCTATGTCGTTTAGCATAACAGCATATTTAGCAATTATGCAGTCAAACCAGCCGCATCGTCGCGGTCGCCCTGTTGTTGCGCCGTATTCTCCTCCCCTCTTCCGTATTCTCTCACCTGACTCCCCTTTCAACTCTGTGGGAAAAGGACCGTTTCCAACTCTTGTTGTATATGCCTTCACAATTCCAATAACCCGATCCACTTTCCTACAACAAATACCCAGACCAGTGGATGCACCTCCAATAGTTGTGCTGGAAGATGTTACGTACGGATAGGTTCCAAAATCAATATCAAGCAGTGTTCCCTGAGCCCCCTCCAGAAGTATTCGTTTCCCTTTCTGAAGCTCTTGATGAAGCATCCAGGTAGTATCAACAATATTTTGTCCAAGTTTCTCTCTAAAGATGCGAAGAGATTCCAAGATAGGTGCCTCATCTATTCCACTGGAATGGTAAACTTTTTCAAGGAGCATATTTTTAAATTTGACATTCTTGGAAAGCTTTTCTTTCAGAAGTTTAGGATCTAAGACATCTCCTGCCCGAATCCCTATACGACTGGCTTTATCTGCATACGCTGGCCCGATCCCGCGACCTGTAGTCCCAATCTTTTCAACTTTTTCAATCTCTTCAGACGCTTTTTCTATGAGTGGATGGTAAGGTAAAATAAGATGTGCATTCTTACTAATGAACAAACGTTCTGAAACATCGATCCCTCTCTCTTCCAGAGCATTTATCTCTTCCAGAAGAGAGTCGGGATTTACAACTACACCATTGCCTATAATACACTGGATGTGTGATCTCAAAATCCCTGTGGGAATAAGGTGAAGAACAAACTTCTCGCCGTTGAATTCTACTGTGTGCCCGGCATTAGCTCCGCCCTGATAACGGGCAACAATATCAGAAGTTTCACCCAGAAGATCAACAACTTTCCCCTTTCCTTCGTCTCCCCATTGGGTTCCCAATACTAACTGGAGTGATACGGATTTCTTAAGCAAAGCTGTCAATAGCTTCATCCTCATCGTCAAAGGTTTCAAAAACTCGCGATAGTTTTGTAATTCTCAACAGCTCCTGGGGTTTATCGTTCAAATGAAGAAGCTTAAGATCTCCGCCACTGTTTCGCACTGTGGTCAGTCCTCCTATCAGAATACCCAATCCCGAACTATTCATCCAGTCAACCCTGGCCATATCCACCACAATCCTATTCCTTCCGGCACCAATAAATTCACGAAATTTCTCCAAAAGAAGTGTTGCATCAGGTCCCCCCAACATCTCTCCCTCTAACAGAACAATTACGACACCTTTTTTCTCTCTGACATCAAATTTCATCATACCCCCTTTACGCTTGAGTATGCCTATCTCTGGTTCATCCGATTAATGCGTACTTCTCTTTTTCTCAGCAATCAAATAAGTAGCAGGTGACAAATGTAAAAATCAAAAAGGAAAAATCAAAATGAATGCAAAATTTAAATAGTTTTTTGGTTGCTGACCATTTTGCAAAAGAAACT
>CAZPNF010000252.1:0-3916 GCA_964587715.1 uncultured bacterium
ATCTAAATAGAATGTGGTTTGCGTACGGAACGTTGCTTATCCGTTAATTCGGGATATATCAAAGTATATTAAAACAATTCATTTTTGCCTTGACAGAATATGCAAAAATTCTTACCTTATATTTGGTTTTGTTTAGGTTGAGAGAAGATTTATTTTGTTTTATCTTATGATGGAATTCAAGGCACGACAAAGAAAGATTCTTTATTGGATTGTCCGTAGTTACATCGAGACGGCTTCACCTGTGGGTTCTCACTATCTGGTGAATAAATATCACCTTGAGTGGAGCCCGGCAACAGTCAGGAACGAAATGGCGAATCTGGAAGAAGCAGGGTACATTAAGCAGCCGCATACTTCTGCAGGTCGTGTTCCTACTGATGAAGGTTACAGGTTATACGTGGATAATCTGATGAGAGGGGGGCAGCTCAGTCCCAAGGAACGCGAGCGTATCCACAAGCGCATAGAGAAAGCCGGTGCGGACGTGAATCTCATCCTGGGAGAGGCTTCGGTGATGTTGGGGAAGATCTCGAATGAATTGAGTGTGGTTCTTGCTCCCTGGGTTTCCTGGGGTATTTTTGATAAATTAGAATTAATCGGGCTTAACGAGAGGAAAGTTTTAGTTGTTATTCATGTTCGAAATCGTCTGGTAAAAACAGTTATTCTGGAAGTACGTGCGGATTTAAACGAAAAGGATCTGGAGGAAACCACAGCAGTTTTCAACGAACGACTGAGCGGTTTGACATTGGAAGAAATTCAGAGAACGCTCAGGGAAAGAATGCAAAATGTAAGTAGGGGTAATAGAGCATTGATACGTCGTGCTATTGAATCTGCATCTACTCTTTTTGATTTTTCTGAACCTTTAGAAATTCATACCTGTGGAACTCAGAACATTTTAACTCAGCCTGAATTTTCAGATATAAGCATGCTGGAGCATATATTTGCTCTTATTGACGACAAGAAAAAATTAATTCATCTGTTTCACAAAAAGCTTAGAAATACAGAAGTAACCATCGGTCAGGAAAACAAAGATGAAAAACTGCATCCATTTGCTGTCATAGCAACATGCTACATGCGTGGAAGAGATGTAGGAACTTTAGGTGTGATTGGGCCCACAAGAATGCGATACAGCAGGGTAGTCCCTCTGGTGGATTATATGGCTAAAACAATAAGTCAGTTCTTGAGTTAAAAAAATATGAGTGAGAAACAGGTATCCCATAGCGTGGATAATAAGGAAAAATAAAAACGTTCAAAACCAAAATCTGCACAAAAAAAGAAAGAAGAACGTCTCCAAAAAAAATTAAAGGAAGCCGAAAAAGAAATTGAAGTTTTGAAAGATCGGCTTCTCCGTACAGCAGCAGAATTAGATAATTTCAGAAAACGAACAGAACGAGAAATTTCCCGGATCGTACAAAATGCAAATGAGAGACTTATAAAAGATATTCTCCCTGTTATTGATGATCTGGAACGTTCTTTGAAATTGTCCCAAAAAGGAAAAAATGAGAAGGAATTCCGCAGCGGAGTTGAGTTGATATACCAGAAATTAATGTCTGTTCTACGAAGCTATGGGCTGGAGCCCATGGAATCGGAGAATAAAGAATTCGATGTTCAGCAGCATGAAGCTCTTCTCCAGATGGAAAAAGAAGGAACGCCGCCTGATATGGTTGTTGAGGAACACGGGAAGGGATATCTTCTCAATGGAAAGGTGCTTCGCCATGCAAAAGTTGTGGTGAGTAAGTGAGGGAGGATAATGTAAGTGAGCATGGGCAAGCGAGATTATTATGAAATTCTGGGTGTAACTCGGGATGCAAGCGAAGAAGAAATCAAAAGGGCTTATCGGAAGATGGCAATGAAGTACCATCCCGACAAGAATCCAGGAGATGAAGAAGCAGAAGAGAAATTTAAGGAGGCAGCAGAGGCTTACGAAGTCTTAACCAATCCAGAGAAAAAAAGAAGGTATGATCAGTTCGGGCACGAGGGATTGAGAGGTGGCCCGGGTGGATTCGGCGGATTTGATTTTGATTTATCGGATGCTCTTAGAACTTTTATGGAAGGTTTTGGGGGATTCGGAGGGTTTGGTGATATTTTTGGAACTTCCCACAGGGCTTCGACTTATGAACGAGGAAATGATCTTCAAATTAAGCTTGCACTAACTCTGAAAGAGATAGCAACCGATGTTGAAAAGAAAATCAAAATCAAACGGATGGTTCGATGTGAAAAGTGTGGGGGGAGCGGCGCTAAGTCATCCAATGCAATAAAAATATGTCCTGTATGCCACGGGACAGGTCAGGTTCGTCAAGTAAGTCGTTCTATTTTTGGCCAGTTTGTAAATATCACTACATGCCAGACTTGTGGTGGAAGAGGTAAAGTAATTAGTGAGGTTTGTCCAGTATGCAGAGGGGAAGGAAGGGTGAGAGGGGAGTCTACTTTAAAAGTTAAAATTCCTGCAGGTGTGGCAACGGGGAATTATATTGCTCTTCGTGGAGAAGGGGATGTGGGTTCCAGAGAAGGGGAAGCTGGAAACGTTTTTGTTTTTATAGAAGAAAAAAAGGATGGTGTTTTTGAACGCCATGGAGATGATATTCTATACAATTGTTCTGTAAGCATTACTCAAGCAGTGTTGGGCGATGAGATTGAAATTCCTACATTAACGGGAAAGGTAAGGCTTCACATTGATCCGGGAATACAATCAGGGAAAATTCTCAGAATGAGAGGAAGGGGTATTCCTCATCTTAATGGTCATGGTAAAGGAGATCAATTAGTGAGAATTACTGTCTGGACCCCCACAAAACTTTCTAAGGATGTGAAGGCTCTTTTCCAGAAACTTGCTCAGTACAAAGAAATTTTTCCTCGATCATGAAAGAGAAACAGTGTGTTAGGTTTTACGCGGAGAGAAGAATCGGTTTTACTATTTCTTGTTGTTAGTTTTGTTGTTGGAATGGGGGTAAAGCTTTACAGGTCATATTGGGCACCCCTGCCAGCGGTTTTAGCAGAGAAAAATATTTCGTTATCTTTTATAGAAAAAAACACAGGTGAAGAAGAAAAGAAAGGAGTAAAGACAGAAGTAACAACCAGACAGGTTTTTCTTAATACGGCAACACAGGAGGATCTGGAACGCTTGCCAGGAATTGGCCCAGTAACGGCAGGTCGTATTATTAAATACCGGGAAGAGAGAGGATTTTTTTCTTCTTTAGAAGAATTAACAAAAGTAAAAGGCGTGGGACAAAAAACTGTTGAAAAATTGAAACCCTATTTGAAGTTAAAAGGGAGGAAAGCAAATGGCAGAGAGACCAAA
This sequence comes from uncultured bacterium, assembly GCA_964587715.1. Lineage (GTDB taxonomy): Bacteria > Zhuqueibacterota > QNDG01 > QNDG01 > DSAB01 > CAYYPT01. The sequence continues at coordinate 3,290 of CAZPNF010000252.1, forward strand.
AGGTAACGTTGTATATGAAATCTTGATAGTGATTTTAGTGGCGGTACTTGCTGGAGCGATTCTTTACCCTGCAAAAGTGTGGAAGAGTGAGGATAAACTCCAGGACGTCTGTAGAAACAGGATGAAAGCGATTCATCAGATGGAGCTTTTCTACATTGGTAAGGTAAATACATACTCTGATAGTCTTCCAGAGGTAAAGGATAAAGTACTGTCTGATCCTGTTGTAATCGCGGCTCTGGACAGCACTGTATTCTGGGATGGTTTGGTTACTCAGAAGGAACTGAAGCAGCTCGTCTTAGAAAAGCAGTTCCCGCAAGTGCTCAAAGAATATATTCTTAAGAAGCTGCAAAACCGTGAGCCTCTTGGGAATCTGGTAAAATGGGATTCTCTTGGGGCTCGGCTTGTAACCCAGTTGGATAAAGTTTTATCTGATTCTTCTGCAAATACTGCTTTAGACAGTGGGGTTACCTGGCACATATTAGTAGGTGAAGAAGCTTTCCGGAATATCCTTGATACACCAAAGGTTCCTGGCCGGATACGGAGAAGAACAATATCCGCAGTCAACAGAGGTAAACCTGTTTTTATGACAGCTGGCTGGGAATATTATAGACCTATTTTCTATCCTTC
>CAZPNF010000253.1:0-3907 GCA_964587715.1 uncultured bacterium
ATTTCCTCCAGGATAAATTTTTAAGATTATTTCTTCCCTGTCATGGTAAACTTTTACTCTGTATTCTTCTGTTTTATCAAAATGTTGTAAAATGTCTTTTTTCTGATGCTTATTCAATCCTCGTATTGTTTCACATTTCAGAGAACCCTGCAGAGCCTCTTCCACCTGAGCGATTTTTTCCTGAAGTTTCTTATCTATCTGCGGTTTTCTCTTCAGCCATTTTTTTGGTTTCCAGTGTTTCTCTCCATTCTCACTTTCCACTTTCTGCTCCTCTGGACAACACCAAAAGTCTACATTAACATCTATTTCGGTTAAAGACAATCCCTGCGATTTTACCGTGCTATGTAATTACCGTATCTATTCTTATGTACCATCTCCGCGAGTTTTCTCTTGGGAACATGAAGAACTCCCTTTTCATCTTTCCAGTACTCAACTGAATCTTTTAAGTCCTCAACAACAGGGTGTTCATTAATATAACCTAAGGCAACCACAGAATTCACTCTAAGATGATGAGGAATCCTCAAGAGTTTCTTAATTTTCTTACGATTTATAGAACCTAACCAGCAGCCCCCAATTCCTTCTTCCCAGGCAGTCAACAAAATATTTTCGATTCCAGCAGCAGCATCTGTTTCTCCCTCCCTTTTCTTCAAAATTGCATTAATAAGAACAACAATATAAGAAACAGGCCCTTCCCCTTCAGGAGGGTTACCTGCCGGTGTAATATATCCTGCCCATTTTAAAAAAGAAAAAAGTTCCTCTCTCAACTGCGGATCGTTGACAATAATATATTCACACGGTTGGATATTCTCAGCCGAAGGCGCCAAACGCGCTGCATCCACCAATCTTATAAGTGTTTCTTCTGGTATTGGTTTATTTTTAAACCTGCGGATTGTTCTCCGCTGGCGTATGGTTTCATATACAGTTTCCATGATGCACTTCCTCTAATGTCCAGTTTCAAAAAAACTTGCTATCATTATAAGAAAAATGTATCAGATTTGCAAGTATTTTTATGTCTGGCAAAAATAAGAAAATTTAGGAATCCGGGGCACCATTCTCTTCTCCAAACACCTTCAGTCCTATCAGTTGTGCTACCGTGTTGCCTCAAAATAACAAAAATTTCTCTTGACTTTTAAAATTCAAAATTATATATTAACACATTGATAGGATATTAGTAAGAAGGGAATAAAATTCCTCCCATGAAACATTATAAGCTAAATACTTTTAGCACTGTTTTTTATTTTTGGTACTATTTTTATAACAATAGTAGTGGGAGGGATATTCGCTGAAAAAATAAACTCCATAGATTTTAGAACCCAGCCCACTACTTAAAAAGAGTGGGCTTTTTTATTATATAAACTGGAGGAAACATGTCAGGTGATCTTAACAGGCTTCGCCGCAAAATTAAAAAAATTGATAAAGAATTAGTAGAGCTACTTCTCGAGAGAATAAAAGTAGTGCAGCAAATTGGCCAAATCAAGACTGATAAAAGGATCTCCATAATTGATAAAAAAAGAGAGCAAGAAGTAATCTCTTACGTCTTAAGCATCCCACACAACCTGATTGACTCGAAAGTTCTGGAAAATATCTTCTGGCAGATAATTCAAGCATGCCGTGAAGCCCAGCAGAAACAGCTTCCAAAAACATAGGGAGTGAAAAATGATCATTGTAATGGAGGACGATGCTACGGGAGACCAGATAGATACTGTCTCGAATAAAATAAGAGAGATGGGTTTTCGCCCGCTCCGGAATAACGGGGTAAACCAAACAGTTATAGCTGTTATTGGAGACACCCTGAAAGCCGACCCTCGTGACTTTGAGGTGGAGGAGGGAGTACACGAGGTACTGCGTGTAACTGAGCCATATAAATTAGTAGGTCGTTCGTTCCATCCCAACGATTCAATTATAAAAATTGGTGATGTAACAATAGGTGGGGATGAGGTTATTATCATGGCAGGCCCATGCTCTGTGGAGAGTGAAGACCAGATTCATAGTATCGCACATGCAGTGAAAAAAACAGGTGCAAAAATCCTCAGAGGTGGTGCATTCAAACCGCGTACTTCTCCATACAGCTTTCAGGGTCTCGGAGAAGAAGGACTGAAGTATATGAGAGAAGCCGCCGATGAGGAAAACCTGCTGACAGTTTCTGAAGTAATGGAAATAGGTACAATCGATCTGGTTTCAAAGTATGTGGACATACTTCAAATTGGAGCAAGAAACATGCAGAATTTCCCTTTGCTTAAAGCAGTAGGGAGAACTCAGAAACCTGTACTATTGAAGAGAGGAATGGCAGCGACTATAGAGGAACTTTTAATGGCTGCCGAATATATCATCTCAGAAGGCAATTCCAACATTATTTTATGCGAACGCGGCATCCGCACTTTTGAAACCTACACAAGAAACACCATGGATATTTCGGCTATTCCTGTTGTGAAAAAACTCAGTCACCTACCGATAATTGCAGACCCCAGTCATGGTACAGGCAAAAGAGACAAAGTCATCCCAATGGCAAGAGCAGCTGTAGCTGCTGGAGCTGACGGACTCATTATAGAGGTTCATTCCAATCCTGACAAAGCACTGTCTGACGGTGCCCAGTCCCTTCTGCCGCAGCAATTTGAATCACTGATGGAAGAACTTCGTGTGATAGCCTGGGCAATAGGAAGAAAAGTTGCATAGAGATAACAAAGAGGAAAAAACAATGGACAGATTTAAAACCATTGCTATCATCGGAGTAGGTCTCATCGGTGGATCCCTGAGCATGGCTTTAAAAAGAAAACTGCCAGATATAAAAATTCTGGGAGTGGATAAACAAAAGGTTATTGATGAAGCCATTTCGCTGTCGGCCATAGATCAGGGGTTTACCACAGAACAAATGGAAGAATGTGCAGCTCTTGCCGACTTAGTGGTTCTGGCTACTCCGATATCTCAAATTATTGATTATCTGCCAAAAGTTTCCAGAGCAATCCGCCCGGGAACTTTAGTAACAGACACAGGAAGCACAAAAACAAAAATTGTTGAAACAGCAGAACGTTGTTTTAAAGATAATATCTATTTTTTAGGCGGCCATCCCATGACAGGAAGTGAAGGACGCGGAATTAAGTCGGCCGACGCTCTCTTATTTGAAAACACTATATATGTCCTTACTCCATCCCAGAAACTGCCGGGACACGTGGTTCAAAATTTTGGAAGCCTCATCGAAAAGATTGGATCCAGACTAATTCTCCTGAGCCCCACAATGCACGATAAGATCGCTGCTGCTGTGAGCCATCTTCCCCAGATACTTGCTGTCAGCTTGATGAATTCCATAACTCAGCAGCAGGGAGATTCTACTCTTTTCATTAAACTTGCCGCGGGCGGATTCAGAGACATAACTCGTATTGCGTCGAGTCCTTACGAAATATGGAAAGACATAATCAATACTAATAAAGAGCAGCTATTAAATTCCCTGGACGCTTTTATTGAGTATCTCGAAAGGACAAAAGATAAAATAACAAAAGGGAATTTATCAGAAGATTTCCACAGTGCAATGATCAATCGTCTCTCAATCCCACGGGATACCAAAGGATTCCTTCACCCTCATTTTGATCTTTCTGTTCAGGTAGAAGACAAACCAGGAGTCATTGCAGTAATTTCCACTACTCTAGCCGGGGAAGAAATTAATATCAAAGATATCGAAGTTCTTAAAGTGAGAGAAGGAGATGCAGGAACTCTACGCATCTCATTTGAGACTGAAAAAGCTCGTGAAAGAGCCCACGTATTACTTAACAGTATTGGTTATCCCTGCAGAAAGAGAGAGTGAAAGGCGATACTGAATGGAGTTAAGGTGTAAGCCTTTTATAAAAAAGCAAACGGGATTATACATAATTTCTGTCATTTTTACATTTTGATATGTAATTTTAATATTTGATTT
>CAZPNF010000254.1:0-3906 GCA_964587715.1 uncultured bacterium
GCAAAAGCACCACCTATTTTTAGTTGCTTAAGTATCTGGTCTGTATAATAAGCAATTACACTTTTAGAATCCTGAGGTACAGGTAAATCCCATTTTCTTCTAACTACCTCCATTCCTTTCATTATATCTATGGCAACATATTCCATTTTTAAGATTTTGTCTTCTAATGGTATTGAGAGTGGTAGTAATTTATCAATTTCAATTTCACTTAGATTAAATTCCCTTATGAAAATTCTCGGAGATAGAATAGGTATCGCAATATTCTTATCCAGTTTATTTTCATCCACAAATATCGTTGTAAGATTAAGTAATTTTCCGGTATCAAACTCAGCAAACTTAATTCCCTCTTGGACTTCTAATTCTTCAAGAATATCTATCAAGCCAGGGGGACCAATAACCTCAAGGACATTTATTGATTTATCAACATTTGCATCTTCTTCAGGAAACATTTTTCTTAAACCTCTACCGATAACCTGTTCGGGGAATACTTTTCTCTTTGAGGTATAAGACCTCAGTCCCACAATTACATTCACATTTCTAACATCCCACCCTTCATTTAGCATCATTGTGCTTACTATTGCTTCATAAGGATTTTTTTCAGGGTCCGGGTCATCAATATTTTTCGCAAACTTCCTTGCTTTAGGCAAGTCTGCTTTTTTCACCTCACCCGTGCTGTCAGTGTGTATTAATAGAACCTTACCCTTTAAATCTGGAATAGAATTGACATATTCGTAGATTTCATCTGCTTCTTCATTTTCTGGGCATTGAAAGAACAAAACTGGTTTCTTTGATAAAGGCTTCAGTTTTTCTTTGTATTCTCTCCATCTTCTTATTCCTGCATCAATCCATGCCCTGTATCTCTCAACCGCTTTCGTGGAAGCAATCTCCTCAGCACCTTTTACCAACCCTTTTAGTGGTAACTTTACAATATTCATTTCAATAGCTTCTTTGAGCGAGAAGTCCACGATAATCCATGGGAATAAAACCCCGGTTTCAGTTTTAGGTGTAGCAGTAAAGTCAAGTTCCATATTGATGCCTTTACCATATTGAGACACTAAACTTCTGTGAAGTTCCAAAAGTATCTTTTTCCATGCCTTTTCAAAACTGTATATATGATGGGCTTCATCTTTCAAAATCATTATGTTAGGGCAGGAGGTCAAAACTTCCTTTATCCTGTTTTCCTGATAAATATCTCTCACATTATATACCTCAGGCAATTCCATAACTTTGTCTACATATTTCTCAACCTCTTCTTTCCTGTTTTTTCTTTCTTCCAACTGCTGAATATTGGTTAAAAACAAAACACTCTCGGGAATAACATAAATAGGGTCTTCCTTAAGAATTACTTCCAAATCAAATTTTTCCTGCCACTCCGGCGGAATAAGTGGTAATTCCTGGAATATCTTTCCTTCTTTGAAATCTCTTGTAAGCCTGTCATAAATGACATTTTTCTCTCCTGCGATAAGCAAGAATTTAGAGGTGTAATCATCATTGTTCTCTTTCTTGTGATTGAAATACTGCCATACAATGCTTATTGCCATTACAAAAGTCTTGCCAGAGCCCGTTGCCATCTTGAAGGCATAAAGAGGATATTGATCATAAGAAGGATCGTAACCTTGAATTGGACCTGCTCCAAAATCCCTTGCCATGTCTATAAAGTTCCGCTTTTTCATTACTTCATAAACATAAATCAGTGTTTCAATTGCTTCTCTCTGGCAGAACCAGAACTCAAAAGGCTCGCCATTTACAATATGGTCTTCGCTAAACCAGAACTGCAAAAGTCTTCTTGTGGTAGGAGTAACACCATGATAACCTTGCTCTCGCCAGGTATATACTGCTTTGCGAAATTCATTAGCTAAATATGCTTTACTTGGTCGCCTTTGTTCTGGATGTAAAAGTTCAGTTGGCTTCATCCTACTATCTCCATAACTGTATCAAAAGCCTTTTCAAAATCCGGGAGTTTTTTAAGTTGATTCTTAAGAGAACTTTCCCAAGCATTTGCAAAGTCATCTTTTCTATTTATGAGCGATTGAATATCAATCCTTACTCCTTTTAAATCGCACTTCTTTTGCAGTATATGTAAAACTTTCTCTTTATCAACCCTTTCATAAAGAAAACAAACGTCATACAAATCTCTTGGGCGTGTCCTTTCAAATAATGCGCGTATCTTTTCTGCATAAATTTCTTCCAATGCGTAAACTTTTACTGTAGCGTCAATTTTATCAGAATATAAATGTAAAATATCTCTTGTTTGTAAAGGTAAAAATATTTTTTCTTCTTGGAATTTAGTAATATCAAGTTTTATTTTTATGTGAGAGCCGCTCTCTCTCAAAATCCTAAAATAAACATCTAATTCAAAACCATTTATATTTTCTTCAATTTCTATGTTATCGTGAAAATTTATTCCGCTTTCTTCTTTTGCATTGATAATACTTTTTTTTATTAAATTTAATAATTCATGTTCATCCCTTTTTTCAAGTAGGGTAAAGTCCAGATCATCAGAGAACCTATAATCCCCGATATAAGCCTTTTTTATCCCGGTGCCTCCCTTCAAGGCCATGTTTAATGGAAAAAGATATTTTAGAATCCAGTTTTGTGTATAATCTCTTTCTATTGTTGTTAGGGGGATACTGTTTTCTCTTGCTTTCTCTCTTATTTCTATTGAAGGTATCATTCCAATTTCCCCAATATTTTCTCATCTAAATTTATTATCAATCTCCATTTTGCACTCCTGGAACCTTTATGCGGCATAGTTGGGTCAAACAAGAGATAGTTCCTTGTTTCTATTGGAGAAACATCAATATCAATGTCTAAAAAATCGCAAAGATAACCCAATCTTCTTATTACTCCGGAATTCCCAATCTGTTGAGCATACTCTGAAAGTTTATTCCTATCCAGATTTCCACTCTTCAATGCCTTCGCAGCCTCTACTACTCCGCCACAATATTGTGGCTTATCAAGGCAATCAATTATCGTCTTCTCTCTGTCTGTTATGTTTATCTGTGTTTCTTCAATCCACTCCTTTCTAATGCCAAAAAGTTTTGTACCTTTAATCCTGACAATCCTATATCTGACTCCAAAAATCTCAAACTCCCGTCTTTTTTTTCTTGATGTTGTTTGAACGAACACCGTATTAGAAATTTGTTCAGTCAATCCATAATGATGAAGAGCACTCCAGTATGCAATACAGTAAGGATTCACCAATAAAGAACCAATAACGAATTCATTTAATGTATATCTTCCTTTTTCTGCACCCAGGGGAATTATGATATATTTACCCTTTTCTATTCTTTCAATATAACCCTGTTTTCCCATATCGGACAGAATATCTCGTAGACTTTTCCGCGATAGTCGGCTTATAGCTAAGCTTTCTTCAAAAGTAAAAGTCCGTCCTTTTTTAGCGAATTCATTTATAATATCAATTTTTCTCATTTTTATGCACCATAGTCGTCATTTTTGTCTACTTTGGTGTATCAGATTGAGAAAAAACATAGCGCTTATAGGATGTATCTCGCCCAGTAAAGACTACTTTGCGAAGTTCATTAGCTAAATATGCTTTACTTGGTCGCCTTTGTTCTGGATGTAAAAGGTCAGTTGGTTTCATTGTTTATCGCCTTCTTTAAGTTCATCAGGAAGTTTTATGTGGAATATAAAATTGGCTAATATGGCTATCATACTTGTTACTATCCACCCCACTATAGTTAATGTTATTGTAATAATGGGCTTTATATTTATACGAACTACTAACCGAAAAATAACAAAAAAATATAAGAAAAGAACCCCAAATAATATCCCAGAAAAAAATTTTCTCCAATTAGTATTTAGCCATTCCTTCTTATTAAGTAAGTAGTATTTTGTATTTTTATATCGCAAGTAGAAAATTATGTTGGCAATTAAAAATAATCC
>CAZPNF010000255.1:0-3884 GCA_964587715.1 uncultured bacterium
GATTTATGATGTTGTTATGAATGAATTATAAAGTACGCATTTTCGTGAAGAACCATAAATACAGCCTCTGAATTTCTAAAGGTCACAAAGAGTATACTTAAACAGTAAAAAATGGGATTTTTGCCAAACAATAGGAGCCCAAAAGGCTATGGCTCCGGCATTTGGTAGACGGACCCAAATTTGTCTATTATCTTGTCCTTCAACAATTGAAGTTGAGAAAATTTTGACAAATACTCACAGACCCTTAGAAAATTGTGAACTAACACCCCGATAAATCGGGGTGAACCCTCTATAAAAGTAGGTGATTTAGGTTTTGAAGAATTAAAAAATGAATAGTATAATTAAATCTACAAATTACCAAAATCTACTGCAGAAGGTTTTTACTCTTCTTGAAGAAGCGAGGAAAAAGACAGTAAGGCAGATAAATACAATTATTATAGAGGCTTACTGGCAGATTGGAAAGTTGATAGTTAAAGAAGAACAGAAAGGGGCGGACAAAGCGAAATATGGTGAAGAGTTAATAATAAGGTTGTCCAGCGATCTTACCAGGAAGTTTGGTAAAGGTTTTAGCAAATCAAATCTGTTTATGATGAGAAGATTTTATTTATTGTACCCACAGGAGAAATTCCAGACAGTGTCTGGAAAATCTATCTCTTGGTCTCATATCTGTGAACTTTTTATGGTCAAGGATAACCTTGCAAGGTCTTTTTATGAGGTAGAGACAGTAAAAAATAACTGGTCAGTAAGAGAACTTAAAAGACAGATAAATTCTATGCTTTTTGAAAGACTTGCCTTGAGCAAGAACAAAGAAAAAGTTAAGCAACTTGCCAAAAAAGGACAGGTTATAGAAAGACCCGAAGATGCAATAAAAGATCCATACGTTTTAGAGTTTTTAGGATTACCAGAAAAGAGTTATTATACTGAATTACAACTTGAGCAGAAATTGATCGACCATTTGCAGGAGTTCATACTTGAATTGGGTAAAGGTTTTACATTTGTCGGTAGACAAAAAAGAATTACCATTGATAATGAGCATTATTATATTGACCTTGTTTTTTATCACAGGATATTGAGATGCTTGGTATTAGTGGACTTGAAGATTGGCAAACTTAACCACAAAGATGTTGGACAGATGAATTTTTATTTGAACTATATAAAAGATAATGAAATGCTTAATAATGAAAACCCACCTGTAGGGATTATTAAGTTGGTTTCGGCATTACCGAAGAGTAAGGTATGTGATGTTATAGGGTATCAGCTTGTTAAATCGGGCACATCGATCGGGGCAAACTATAGAGAAGCGACAAGGGCTGTTTCCAAGGCAGAATTTATTAGCAAAATATGTATAGTTGAAAAAGAGACGAGCGAAACGCAGTACTGGTTGGAATTATTAGTGGATTCTGGTGTTGTTAATAAGGAGAAATTGGCTGATTTGACAGATGAGTGTGGTCAGCTTTTAGCGATATTTACGGCAACGGGGAGGAGTGCGAAGAGGAGGAAGTGAAATGTCGGATTTCGGATGTCGGGGAAAAGAGATTGCGGATTTTGGATTTCGAATATCGGATTGGAATGATGAAGAATGGTTTTTGTCCATATTTTACGGAACCAGTACGGTCACTGCTTCCAGTACAATTAAGAAGGCAGGATCTTGAGAAAAAAATATCGAATAGAATATTCGAAACATGCCAAGGAACAACTGAAGGAAAGAAGTATCAAGAAAACGATGGTTAGAGAGACTTTGTTGAAACCGCAACAATTATTTCCAGGTAGAAAGGATAGAAAAATTGCTCATAGAATTTACAATATAGCTGGTCAAGATTTCCTGCACAGGGTGGTGTTTGTTGAGCATAAGAATTTCATAGAGGTTAAAACCACTTATCTGACGACAAAAATTGAAAAATATTGGAGGCTTGAGTCATGAGAATAAGATATGACGAGAAAGTGGATGCGCTTTACATAAGGCTTCGGGAAAGCAAATATTATGAAAGCGACGAGATAAAAGAGGGGTTCATACTGGATTATGATAAAGAAGGTAAGATTATCGGCATTGAGATATTGGATGCTTCTTCTTATTTTCTTCCCTCTGAACTATCTTCTGTCAGTTTTGAGGTGGAAAAAGCCCTTACCTCGAAGCCAGCTATTCCTCAAGAAAAATAAGTTGTTTGATTCCTACATGGGCAAAGAGTGAGAGTACCCTGTGGCTGGAAGTTAAGATATTTGTGAAGACGGTGCCGGTGGTGGTGAATGGGAGGGGGGTGTAAAAACAAAGGAAAAAGGAAGGAAAGAATGTCGAATTGCGGAAGAAGAGCATTGCGGATTTCGGATTGTGGATTGAAGATCGAGTCCGTTTAAAAAGTTGCCTTTCGGGGCAGCTTTTTTTATATTGATAAATCAAATGTTCAATTTAAGGGGATCATATATGCAGACAGCAATCTTAAGAAGTCAGTCAAAATCCGATCTAAAGCTTTTATTAGAGCTTGCTCGAAAAATAGGTATTAAAACAAAAATTTTTTCTGATGAGGAAATTGAAGAAATTGGCCTGGCATTAGCGATTAAAGATGGAAGAACTGGTAAATATGTTGATACAAATGAATTTTTAGAAAAACTTCATAAATGATAATCAGAATAGATAAAAGCTTTGAAAAAGATGTTGATAAAATTAAGGATAGGAGTATTTTAAAAAAGATAGCAAATTGTATTGAGAGAATAAAGGAAGTAGATAATTTATCAGAAATTAAGAATATAAAAAAGCTAAAGGGATTTTTAAACGGCTATCGAATACGATGAGGTGAATATCGCATTGGAGTGATTATAGAGAGTAATACAGTAGAATTTATTCGGTGTCTTCATCGTAAGGACATTTATAAATATTTTCCGACTAATTGAGATGTTTTGGTTATTATTAATAGGTATGAGTTGAGGTGGCAGGGGTTGTGGATTGCGAATGGCGGGGAAGAAATGTCGAATGTCGGATTGCGGATTGCGAATTTTTAGAAGCTAACCGTAAGGAAAAGCGAACCGCGAAGGGGGCGCAAAAGAGAGATTTGTTATATGGAGGAGATTTTTAGTCGGGTGTCAATAAAGAATGATTCTTTGGACTATTCAATCGATTGATGCGTGGAGGGTTTGTCAGTTTTCAGGGACACTCCATTGTGATTCGAGATTTATTGATGATGAATTCGCCGATGCCTATGTGTGGATGGCTGAACAAATGCACAAACGGTTGCAATATTATCCATCAAGGAGGGCGTTTCCTCTATGGGCATGGTATCAATGGGATGGAGAATGTCGACGAAAGCCTGATCTAAGGTGTAATGGTCATTTGCCTCGAGGTACAAAAGGCGTTCGAATTGAATTTGATATTGATAATAATTGTGTACTCTTATCAGATTTTGAGCTATGGCATTATGTTTTGAATTATTGGTATTTACCAGCAACTTTGATGGACGGCAAGACTTTCGAAGAGAAATTAGAGAATGTGGGTTTGTCTTTCTATAAAATGAAGCCACTGCCTGATCCGATGTATCATAATACAATTATGGAAAGTTGGGAACGCATATTTGAATTGGATTGGTACGAAAAAGATTTGGTCGCTCCGAAAGTAGAAAAATCAATTCAAGCTACATTATGGAAAATTACCATGGAAAATGTGAGGCGGGTTGATGCGTTTATAGCCAGGTAATAATAATTGCGGATTGCGGATTGCGAATGTCGGATTGAAAACAAAGAAATTTCGGATGTCGAATTGCGGAAGAAGAGCATTGCGGATTGCGGATTGCGAATGTCGGATTGAAAACAAAGAAATATCGGATGTCGAATTGTGAATTGCGGACTGCCAATTGCGAATTGTTAATTCAGGTTTAGGGGATAAATCTGCAATCCGA
>CAZPNF010000256.1:0-3865 GCA_964587715.1 uncultured bacterium
TTGATGGTCGGCTGAGTTCCCATCCAAACAATATCATCTACGGTTAATTCATTACCGAAAATAGTTTCTCTCTCTTCATCTATATCAATAAGAGCTGCCAGGCCGGAATAATTAAGACCAAAGAAGTAGAGAAAAGAACTGTCCTGTCTGAAATGATAGGGATTGTCCAGGTAATTCATGGGACTTTCATCGTTGCCCAAAAAGAAAATAACGCCAGATCCAACCTGATTTCTCAAACGTTTTCTTCTCGCAACATAAGTCTTTAAATCAAACATAGCGACTTCCTCCTTTAAACCTTTTATTTAGCAATAATTTGAAATTTTGAGTCAAGTTTTTAATAAGTGTATTTATCATGCATGCACATAAGAGAAATCAAAGATTAAATATCAAAAATCAAAATGACAATGAAAAATGTAAAATTAATCATAACTACTTTACATTTTGATATGTAATTTTAATATTCTTGCCCCGTTTGATAATTTAGTATCTAACGGGGTAAAACTTTTAATATTTTATTTGTATACTTCAATGCAATAAAGATCATTAGCTTACTTCTCGTCGGTTTGAGGTGAAGCTTCACTAGAAATTATACTATCAGAATTATGATTCAGGCCTCTCTCCAGCTTTGGTTAAAGCATATTTCGTAAGAAGGGGGCCCACAATTTCTGTTATAACAGTCGTGAAAAGAAGAATGTTTATCACAAGAGTGGCAAGAGTCATCCCTGTTTCTCCGTAAGCACCTGAACCAAACTCCTTCTTTACAATAATTGCCAGTGCAATGGCAACTCCTACCTGTGGGAGAAGGGCAAACCCTACATATTTTTTGACTGTAAGAGGCGCCTTACCTATAATTGCACCAAAACTGGCACCTCCCATCTTGCCCATTGCTCTGCTTAAGAAATATACCAGACCCATGAGCCCGATTGTGGGGAGAAGATTGATATTAAGATGTGCGCCAGCAAAAATAAAGAAAAACGCATAGAGAATAGGTGAAATACCATCCAGAATCTTCTTTGAACGATTGGTCAGCATAGGATTTATGTTTGTACAAACTGTAGCAAAGGCCATCACTGCCAGGAGCCCTGAGAAATGAAACTTCTCAGATATGCCGAGTATTAACATAATAAAAGAAGCAATCCCTAAAAGTAAATCATCAGCATAGCGGACATTCTTAAAAAGCCAGGAGAACACAACTCCTGAAAGAATGCCCAGAGCTATGGAAAGAGAAATATCTATTACAGGAGAAAGAAAAATATGCAGAAGAGAAATGTGCTCTGCCCGCATGATACTCTTTGCCAGACCAGCAGCAAATACAAAAATAATAAGGGCAAAAGCATCATCTATACCTACAACCGCAACAATTGTTGAAGTTAATGGACCTTTTGTTTTATACTGCTGAATGACATAAACTGTAGCGGCAGGAGCAGTAGCTGAAGCAACTGCTCCCATGATTAAGGCTTGATAAATTTTGGAAGGGTCCATTAGAGTGATAAATATCGTCACCATAATAAAGGCCATTGAGGCTTCGAACAGCGCAATTAAAATTATGGATTTGCCCAGCTGCTGAAAAGTTGCCCTCTTAAATTCAGAGCCAATGGTAAATCCAATAACACCGAGAGCAAAATCATTAACAATATCCAGACGATCCAATATTTGTGGTTGGAAAATCTTGAGTAAAGATATCCCCATCACGACACCAACAATCACGTAACTTGTTACAGTGGGGAGACCAACTTTATTCGCAAAGCGTTTGACAAAAAATGCTACAAACGCAGCAATGGATAGATAGATAAGAGAATTTAATTGGTCCATTTATTTTCTCTCACAGATTTTTGAATAGTTTCAGAACTTCATCTGCTTTCTCAGCCTCAAGCATTTTTTCTCTTCTTTCTCTCTTTTTGAGAACAAGAACAATCTTAGATAAGATTTTGAGATAAAGTTCGTGTTGTTCTGCAGGTCCGGCAATCAGGAAAATTGAATAAACAGACTTATTATCGATAGCATCCCAGTCAATACCCTTCTTACCTATCCCAATACAGATGGTGAGCTTTTTCACTTCTTTAATCTTTACGTGAGGTATAGCAATACCCAGCCCGATACCAGTACTTATGATTTTTTCCCGGTTAAAAACTGCTTTTCTCAATGCCTCCTTGTCTTCTATGTTTGGAGAAGAAGCAATACAATGGACCAGTCGGTTCAATGCACTTTCCTTATCAGTTTCCTCTAAGAAAACAACATAGGATGGATCTAAATAATCTCTTAAGTAAATCATAACAAACCTCATATTAATAAATTTTTTCTCAGTTCAACCAATTGTTTGGCTTTATGCCAAGATGTTTATTTCTCAAAATCGGCTGAAATAATTCAAAAAGTAAAAATCAAAATGCAAAGTAACAATTCAAAATCAAAAATGATTCCAAATACTAATTATGAGATTGCATATTCAAGCAATAATCAAAACCATAATTTTTACATTTTGATATGCAATTTTAATATACGATCTCTATCTCAGCGATGCCATCTCTTGAAGAGATAACATCCTTACCTTAAAGACAAGGATTTAAGGCGTAAGCCTTTTATCCCTTTTGAGTCTCACCTTTTGCTCCCCCCACCCCATAAAATCCTTACGGATTAATTCCATCAGATTTCACTGGATTTAAGGCGTAAGCCTTTTATTATTTCTTTGAGTTTTTCCCTTGCCTCAGATTCTTCGCCCCGCCAGAGAGCGGGACTCCTTGCAAAGTTCTTAGTTAAAAGTCAATACTTTTTGTCTTCTTGGGATGAATACGCATCGCATAAAGGCGATGCACTCCTGGCGCATTTTAAATCCCCCTTTCCTAAAGGAGAATTATAGGGGAATTTTTAAAAAACCAGTTTCCTTTGTCTTCAATCAGTCTATTATATTATTACTTGATCTCATTTTCCGGGAATACTTTTCTTTCTAAAATCCCGATAAAATCGGGATAAAAGAAAAGTACATATCTAATTTCTTTAAAATAGATGAGAGCAGAAGCTCTCATCTACCCATTAACATAATATTGTAACAAAACCTATTTTTTAAAATCAGCCGAGACAATATCTCGCTTAGTATTATCCGAAATTTTGTCTATGTTACTTAACCCATAAGAAGGCTGAGGATACCTATAAATCCTTCCAAGATAGTTTTTCAAAAGAGCTTCTTTTCCATCTATCGCAACTACATATTCAGGCAGGAGAGGCACTTTTCCTCCCCCTCCCGGGAGATCAATAACATAAGCTGGAACAGCCAGACCAGAAATATTACCTCGAAGATATTTCATAATACGAAGCCCTGTCGCAATTGGAGTTCTGAAATGGTCAGTCCCTTTTGTCAAATCAGCCTGGTGTAAATAGTAAGGCCGCACCCTCATTTTTAGCAGCAATTTCATCAGTCTGGATATCACTAATGGGTTATCGTTAATCCCTCTCAGGAGTACTGTCTGATTACCCAGAGGTATTCCACTATCTGCTAAAAGAGCACAGGCTTTTTCTGCTTCCTCTGTTACTTCGTCAGGATGATTGAAGTGAACATTAATGTAAAGCGGATGATATTTCTTCAGCATCTCAACCAATTTTGAAGTTATTCTCTGAGGAAGCACGGAAGGAACCCTAGTCCCAATGCGGATGATTTCCACATGTGGAATTTCCCTCACCCTGGCCAGAATCCATTCTAACCTCTCATCAGAAAGAAGCAGCGGATCTCCTCCGGATAGAAGTACATCCCTTACTTCTCTGTGCTCTTGTATATAGTTGAACCCGTCTTCAATTTCCTTTTCTTTAATTCTTTTCCACCGACCTATTTTTCTCTTCCTTGTACAGAACCTACAGTAAACTCCGCACTCGCTGG
>CAZPNF010000257.1:0-3825 GCA_964587715.1 uncultured bacterium
TTTTTTCATAAAACAATTCCTGCCATTGCCTCACCATTCCAAGATATCCGTTGTTCAAAACTACCACTTTGATAGGCAATTTATAATGAACAGCAGTAGCTAATTCTTGGATGTTCATCTGAAAGCCTCCATCTCCTGTTATACAAACAACAGTACGATCAGGTGATCCAATAGCAGCGCCAATAGCGGCTGGAAAACCATATCCCATGGTCCCAAGCCCGCCAGAAGAAAGCATTGACCTTGGCTGAGTAAATTTATAAAATTGAGCTGCCCACATCTGGTTTTGTCCTACATCAGTAACAACAATGGCCTTTCTATTGGTAACAACAGATACTTGCTCTATTACATACTGCGGTATTATTTTATCACTTTTAGATTTATATTTGAGAGGGTGTTCCTTTTTCCATTGGTTCAATCTCATCAACCAATCACTTGTGTCTGGTTTCTTGATCATCCTGGTCAATTTGGGTAAAATGTTTTTAGCGTGTCCAACAATTGGGACATCAAGTTCAACATTTTTAGAAATACAGGAAGGATCAATATCAATATGGATTTTTTTTGAATTAGAAGAAAAAGTTTCCAATTTTCCTGTTACGCGATCGTCAAAGCGTGCCCCAACAGCGAGTAATACATCACATTC
Source organism: uncultured bacterium (assembly GCA_964587715.1). Lineage (GTDB taxonomy): Bacteria > Zhuqueibacterota > QNDG01 > QNDG01 > DSAB01 > CAYYPT01. Next base: position 641 of record CAZPNF010000257.1, read on the forward strand.
ACTAATTGCCATATTTGCATACCATGTACCGTGCATGCCTAACATACCAAGCGAGAGGGAATTATCTTCAGGAAATGCACCAAGTCCCAACAGTGTAGTTACAACAGGGATATTGCCTTTGATAGCTAACTCTCTCAATTCATCAGCAGCGTTACCACTTATTACACCCCCCCCGGCATATATCAGCGGTCGTTTTGATTTATTAATAAGTTCTGCACATTTTGCAATCTGTCTGATATGCCCCTGATATACTGGATTATATCCGCGGATATAGATGTCGCTGGCTTTTTCGTAAATCCCCTTCTGTTTTATAACATCTTTTGGCAGATCTATCAGTACTGGCCCAGGGCGTCCTGTAGTAGCTATATGAAAAGCCTCAGGAATAATCTGCCCAAGCTGGGTAGCATCTTTGGCCAGATAGCTATGTTTAGTTATGGGACGGGTAATTCCAATAATGTCTGCTTCCTGAAAGGCGTCGTTTCCAATCATTGTAGAAGGAACCTGGCCTGTAAAGATCACCAGTGGAATAGAATCCATGTAGGCAGTGGCAATCCCTGTAACTGTATTGGTTGCACCGGGTCCGGAAGTCACCATCACTACTCCTGGCTTTCCAGTGGCTCTTGCATATCCATCCGCTGCATGAGTTGCTCCCTGTTCATGCCGAACAAGAATATGCCGCAACTGTGGAGTTTTGTAAAAAACATCGTAGATATCTATTACCGAGCCGCCTGGATAACCAAAAATTGTATCTACACCTACATCCTGCAAAGCCTGAACTAAAATTTCTCCGCCCGTCATTTCCTTTTTTGGGAAGCTGTTCTTTGCACTCGATGGTAAGGTACTCTTTTTCTTTACCTGAACATCTAACTTTTCAGAAGAGAATCTCTCTTTCATCACCTACCTCCTTTCTCCAGAGTTGAAAGAACAGCACCGGTATTTGCAGAAGTAACCATAGATACGTATCTATCCAGCCATTTACTGCGGACTTTTGGCTCTGGCAACTTCCATTGAGCTTTCCTTCGATTTAATTCTTCTTCAGAAACTTTTACCTCCAGCTTTTTATTTGGAATGTCGATAGAAATAATATCCCCGTTTTTCAGTAATGCAATAGGACCACCTGCTGCTGCTTCAGGGGATATATGTCCAACACAAGCTCCTCTGGTACCTCCAGAAAATCTCCCGTCAGTGATTAGAGCTACGGATTTCCCCAGACCCATACCCATAATATTAGCAGTAGGGGCTAACATTTCTTGCATACCCGGTCCACCTTTCGGACCTTCATATCGTATAATAAGAACATCCCCTGGTTTAATCTTTCCGCTCAGAATTCCCTGGGAAGCTTCTTCTTCTGAATCAAAAATCACTGCAGGACCTTCATGTATTTGCATTTCCGGATCAACAGCACCTGTCTTCACAACTGCTCCAAGAGGAGCTAAATTTCCAAAAAGAATAGCTAAACCTCCTTTTTCACTGTATGGATTTTCAATCGGATGTATCACTTCTTGATTTTTTATCTCAGCATTCTGGATATTTTCACCCAGAGTTTTTAATGTGACTGTCATTTGATCCAGTTTCAAAATATCATCTTTTTTAGTAAGTTCCTTGAGAATGGCGCTAATACCTCCTGCTTTATCCAGATCTTCAATGTGCCATTGGGAAGCCGGTGATATTTTACAGAGATGCGGAACCTTTTCTGCAATTTGATTGACTTTTTCTAAAGAGTACGTAATACCGGCTTCATTTGCAATTGCAAGAATGTGAAGAAGAGTATTAGTTGAACCTCCCATTGCCATGTCTAAAACAAAAGCATTATCTATTGCCTCCTCTGTCACAATATCTCTAGGCTTTAGATCCTTCGCTACAAGTTTTAGAATCTGACGGGCAGCCTTGCGTACAAGTTCTACCCTTTCTTCTGAAACTGCTGGATGGGTCCCGTTTCCAGGAAGTGCTATCCCCAGAGCTTCCATTAAACAGTTCATAGAATTTGCAGTAAAAAGACCGGAGCAGGAGCCGTAAGTTGGACAACTATTGTCTTCTAACTCTTTCAATTCCTTTTCAGTAATTTTTCCACTCTTGTAAGCTCCCACACCTTCAAAGACAGAAATTAAATCAACTGTTTTTCCTGTGGATGTTTTTCCTGCCAGCATTGGACCGCCGCTCACAAAGATTGTTGGTATGTTTGTCCTCAACGCTCCCATAATCATACCAGGAACAATTTTATCGCAGTTGGGCATACAAACCAACCCGTCTAACTGATGAGCAATTGCCATAGTTTCTACTGAATCAGCAATCAATTCCCTGCTGGGAAGAGAATACTTCATGCCGACATGCCCCATTGCAATACCATCACAAATACCAATGGTATTGAATTCAAAAGGAATGCCTCCTGCTTTTCTGATTTCTTCTTTGATGATACTGCCGAACTTTTGAAGATGGATGTGGCCAGGGATAATGTCCACGTAAGAATTCACAACTCCAATAAACGGTTTAGAAAAATCTTCATCCTTCAAACCGCAAGCTTTTAGCAGACTTCTGTGTGGTGCCCGCTCAAAGCCCTTTTTGACTAGATCACTCTTCATAATAAATACCTCTAAAATTTTGAAAAGGATACTACAATCCAGTCCAGAGGTCTATCCTACTTCTTGTGTTATGGGGAAAATTTATTTAGTAATATTTGGAGGGTGTAGGAATAACCTCTGGACTTCTAACTAACGTATAATAATGAGCCCAGAGATAATTCCTACAATAATCAATAAAAGCAACAAGATAATTAAAACAAGGAGGCTTATTAAGAAATGTAAAATTCCATGCCCATCTACCCGGAGAAGATTAGCAGGTTCAATAAAATAAATAAAATAATTTAACAACATTGTAGATAGCATGAAATCCATTTCTCTATAAATAATAGTGATTCTAATTGAAAGTAAATATAATATATATTTTCCTCGATGTCAAGAAAAAAATGAATTCTCCTTTTAAATTATACTGAATTTTGCATACTGTACAACAAATTTTTTCTGAATTCCCTGCTCAAATTCTACAACGACTTTCTGCCTGGCGCCTTTACCTTCGACATTTACAATCCTTCCTTTACCATATTTCTGGTGCATTACCAAGAGCCCTGGTGTAAGAACAGGCTCTTCCTGAGAAAAAGATTCATACAATGGATGAGGCGAATATGGAGT
>CAZPNF010000258.1:0-3822 GCA_964587715.1 uncultured bacterium
AAATCAGTGGATAACGGGCAGTCAGCATTCACTGAAATGATGCGTGCTACAAAATCGGGGAAACCTTTCAAAATTGTGCTTTTAGATGCTAACATGCCCGTGATGGATGGCTTTACCCTGGCAGAAAAAATTAAAGAGAGTCATGATCTTGCAGAGGTTACAATAATGATGCTTTCATCCATGGATAGAAGTCTTGATGCTGTTCGCTGTCAGGAATTGGGTATTTCTACTTATCTGGTGAAACCCATCAAACAATCGTCTCTCTTTAATGCTATTGTCACTGTTTTAGAAAAAGAGGGCAGGAAAAGAGTAAAACACACAAAGCAGGACTCAGAGAAGAAAACAGAGAGGAGAAATTCTATGGAAAATATAACTAAAACCGAACAGGAACCTCTCAAAATTCTTCTTGCGGAAGACAATATTATTAACAGTAAATTGGCAAATGCTCTTCTCCGTAAAAGAGGTTGGGAAGTTGTTGGTGTGCCAGATGGCAAAGAAGCCCTCAAGGCGCTGGAATCTGAAGTCTTCGATCTTGTTCTCATGGATGTACAGATGCCAGGAATGGACGGTTTTGAGGCAACAAAAACCATTCGTGAAAAAGAAAAGACCACAGGTACTCACATACCAATTATTGCCATGACTGCTCGTGCCATGAAGGGTGATAGTGAAAAGTGTCTCGAGGCAGGTATGGATGGCTATGTATCCAAACCAATGAAAGCCCAGAAACTTTATGAAGTCATTGAACAGTTGATGGACGGGAAAGCAAAAAGTCCCTCGGCCTCTTCCTCTCAGCCTTCAGTTGATCTTTCCAGGGCCATGGAGACAGTTGATGACGATAAAGAACTGTTGAAGGAATTGGTAGAAGAACTTTTAGAGATGTTTCCAGAACAACTTGAGGAGATAAAAAAACTTATTGAAAATGGCAATGCTGAAGAGATAGTGCAGAAGGCGCACAGTTTTAAAGGAGCAGTAGGTCATTTTGGAGCTACTGCTCCTTATAATCTGGCTTACAAACTGGAGAACATGGCCAGAGAATCCCGGTTGGATGGAGCAATTGAAATCTTCAACAAATTGAAGGAAGAAATGAAAAGAGTAGGAGCCTTTTTCTCTGATCCCCACTGGGAAGAGAAATTATAAATATGGTTCATCCAATTAATGCGTACTTTTCTTTTTCTATGGCAATCAAATAAGTAACAGGTAACAAATGTAAAAATCAAAAAGGAAAAATCAAATGTCTGGGCAGAGTATTTTTGCATTTTAAATTATGATTTTGATTTTTAATTTTTTCAGTTTGAATTACTTGTTGATTTATGTCGGAGGTAGTCAATGAAAGTTCTAATTGCAGAGGATGATCCCATTTCCCGGCGGCTGCTTGAAGCTTCGCTAACAAAATGGGGATTTGATGTTACAGTTACTCGTGGCGGTAATGAGGCATGGCAGGTGCTTCAGAAAAGCGAACCGCCTCCACTAACTCTTCTTGATTGGATGATGCCAGGCATGGACGGTGTGGAGGTATGCAGAAAAATTCGGGCAAAGAAAAACGCACCCTATGTTTATGTTATCCTCCTGACTGCTAAAGGACGTAAAGAAGACATCGTTGACGGTCTTGATGCAGGTGCCGATGATTACGTAACAAAACCTTTCAGTGCAAAGGAATTACGCGCACGTGTCAAAGTTGGCGAGCGTGTGGTAACCTTAGAGCGTAAACTCGCAGAGAACGTAAAAAAACTTAAGCAGCTTGACAAATTAAAAAGCGATTTCCTTTCCACTGTTTCTCACGAACTTCGCACACCAATTGCTATTATGCGGGAGGGAGTTTCTCTCTGTTTAGACGGCGTGGCGGGTGATCTTACAGACATGCAGAGAGAGTTCTTGAGCGATACATTGGAAAACGTCGATCGTTTAACACGTCTGGTAACTGACCTGCTTGATATTTCAAAGATTGAAGCAGGCAAAGTGACACTGAGAAAGAGTTCAATAGATCTATGCGAAATAGTGAAAAAGGCAAAGAAAAGTTTTAAACAAAAAGCCGGAGAAAAAAATATCAAGTTAGAATTACATCTCCCGGAAACTCCTATAAAACTCTTTGCAGACGGAGATAAGGTTACACAGATTTTTAACAATCTGGTGAGCAATGCACTGCGTTACACAGAGAAAGGGAAAATTACAATTACAGTAGAAGACAAAAAAGAGACTGTCGAGTGCTGTGTTTCAGATACAGGAATAGGCATTGCAAAAGAAAACATACCAAAGCTATTTTCAAAGTTTGAACAATTTGGAAGAGTTGAAGGCCCTGGTTATAAAGGTACAGGCTTAGGACTTGCCATTATCAAGGGATTGGTGGAGAAACACGGCGGCAGAGTCTGGGTTGAGTCTGAATTGGGAAAAGGAAGTTCTTTCTGGTTTACTTTGAAAAAGGTACAGTTTCCCAGAATTCTCGTCGTTGACGATGAACAGAACACTGTTGAAATTGTTAAAAGATTCTTGAGTGTTGGTGATTACAGATTTATAGAAGCCTACGACGGCAAAAAAGCAATTGAAAAGGCAATAAAAGAAAATCCATCCCTCATTGTTTTAGACATGATGCTTCCAGAAATGAACGGCTATGAAGTGATTGAAGGACTAAAAAGGAATGAACAGACACACAATATTCCCATTCTGATCCTCAGCGCATTTACAGTGGACAGAGAGCGGCTCGATAATGATGGGAATTCACACAAAAATATTCCTGTTATGGAAAAGCCCATTAAACCGGAAGAATTGCTAAATAACGTACAGGATATGCTGAGCACTTAGAGAGACTTTAATACCACAACCGGAGGAATAAAATGAGTGAGAAGAGAAAAATTCTCGTAGTAGAAGATGAAATGGACTTTGCCAAAATGGTTAAGATGAGATTGGAATCGGTTGGTTATGAAGTTTCCATAGCAGGAGATACTTACAGTGGAACTCAGGGAATCATTAAAGGCAATTACGATCTCATCGTTCTCGACTTAATGATGCCTGCAGGTGGGGGTTTTTCTCTATTGGAGAGAATAAAAAGGATTCCTTCTAAAGCCATGATCCCCGTTGTGATTCTCACCGGCAGACAAATCGATGAAGAATTGAAAAGAAAAGCAGATATCTATGATGTTGCTGCTGTATTCACAAAACCCTATGATAGTACTGTATTTGTGAATAAGATTAAATCTCTGGTGCCTCTTGTATCAGAGGAAAATGTAGAGGTATAAAGAAAGGTTCATCCGACTAATGGATACTTTTCTTTTCCTAAGGCAATTAAATAAGTAGCCGGTAGCAAATTTAAAAATCAAAAAGGAAAAATCAAAAGGCGAGAAAGATGAAAGATTTTACTAAAAAACGGATTCTGATCGTTGAAGACAACCTGACTTTTCAGAAGATGCTTAAACTCCGTTTACAATCAAACGGATATGATGTCATTGCAGCATCTGATGGATTGGAAGGACTGAACATGGCAAGAAAGGAAAAACCGGATATCATTATTCTGGATTTAATGCTCCCTGGAATGAATGGACATCAGATAGCCCGTTTGCTTAAGTTTGATAACAGATTCCGTGATATTCCTATTATTATGCTTACCTCAAGAGACCTTGACCAAGATGCTGCTCTGGCAAAACAGTGCGGTGCCGATGCTTTCATCGTGAAAACTACAAGGGCAGCCATTTTATTGGATGTGATAAAAAAACTGTTGAAGCGAGAAGATGCAGCGATTGGCAGTCTTGATGCTGATTTAGTACATGAAAAGGTGTAATATGAATTTAGAATGCAAGGAACGGAGTTTCAAATTAACCTTATGGGAGAAGT
>CAZPNF010000259.1:0-1143 GCA_964587715.1 uncultured bacterium
ATATAAAACTGGAGAAATACTTAATGGCTGGCTTATACTGTTTCAGTTCCTCAAAAGAAATTGACCCCAGTTGAAACAGAATGTCAGGTTTTGCCTGACTCGATATGGTTTGCTGGACAAGATCAGCTAATTTTAAGAATCCTTTTCCAGAATTATATATATGGAATACTTCTAACTTATCCAACTTTCCCTTAGCTTTTTCTGCCCATATAGTACCAAGGTAGTAATTAAGAATCATTTGATAAATCCGGGACGCTTCTTTTGTTCTTCCTGCATTCTCCAGAGCCTTAGCATAAACAAAACGAGCCTCCGGGACAAAAGAACTTCCGGGGAAATCATTCCACACCCGACTCAATATCTGAAAGCCTTCGTCTATAAGATTCAACTTCTCAATAGTAATTTCCCCCTTTTTGAGAAGTATTCCACTGGTTAAAGGATCGGTCTTAAATAGTTTGAGATAGCGGTCGTAACAGCCGAGTGCATGCTCAAAATCTTTTATCTTAACAAAAAGATTCGCCTCCAAAAGAAGTGACTGCTTTACAACAGAACCCCCAGCAGAAGAATCCTGCAAAATGGATTTATATAGATCAATAGCCTGCGGAAATTTGTCTATCGCTTCGAGACATTGAGCTTTTTCTAAAAGAGCATTAATTCTCTGCTGAGAAGGAAAATTCCGATTTTGTGATACTTCTTCAAACACTCCAAGTGCAACTTTAAAGTCTCCCTGTCTTTTTTTTATTTCACCTATAGAAAACAGTGAGTTTGCCTTTACGTTTTCATCTTTTCCAGAGACCACTGCTTTTTGAAGAAAGTCAACAGCCTCACTGTCCTTTCCCTCCATTCTAAGCAAAAGGCCGAGGCGGAAGCATGCACGCTGTTTTAAATTATCCTTCACTGGGGATGCTATTACTTTACGATAATATCCCTCGCTCTCATTCGAATAGCCAAGAGCCTCATAAATTTGGCCCAGTCTGAAAGTCGCTTCTCTCTGATCGGACCTAACAAGAGGATGGGATACAAGGGATTTCAAGAGCTGAATGGCTTTTTCATATTTTTCTTCTTTAGCATAGACTTGAGAAAGAAGAAAAGAAGCCTTAGATCGGTATTCCTCTGTGGCTCTGTTTCCCAGAAGCTCTTTCAGCA
>CAZPNF010000259.1:1153-3812 GCA_964587715.1 uncultured bacterium
CTTAAAAGAAAGTTCACCACTCCTGTAGAGACTTCTAACAATCCAGGGACTTCCAGATGTGAAAGTATAAATTCTGCTGTAAGAGGCAATTGCATCTTTTATTTCCCCGCTTTTCTCAAAACATTCACTTATACGAAACTGTGCCTCATTCACAAACGGAGAAGCTGGATATTTCAGAATAAGTTTCATGTATGCTTTCTGGGCTTTTGGGAACTGACCAAAGGAAAAAGCACATTCAGCCGTCAAAAAAAGAGCTTCTGGAGACTTGGAACTGGCAGGATAATCTTCGACAAAGTTCTGAAATTGAATAGCAGCTAAATCAAAAAAACCTTCTTTGTAAAGACGTTTTCCATAGATAAAATCTTTTTCTTCGTCTGAGACTTGAGCAACAAGTAAAGTAGCCCCTAACAGAAATACTACAACTATTAATTTATGGATTGTTTTTGGTTTCATATTCTTCACCACATAACAATAAAAGCCCAACCTGTCTTCACAGATAGGGCCTTTTAGTTACCGATAAACATGATAGTAAAAGTAATTTCCTATTTTTTCTTCTCTTTTTTCTTTTTCTTTTCTGCTTCAAGCAGTTTTCTCAATCGTTGAAGTTCCTCTTCTGCCTTCTTTCTCTCTGCTTTTATTCTTGATAGTTCACTCTCAGCATTCTTGGTAGTTGTCTGCTCCTTCATCATCCTCTCAAGAATAGTCTTTCTGTCAGTTGCCTTTTTCTTGAGAAGCTTTTCTTCTGGTGAAGCGTAAAGCGAAGTAGGAAAGATAGCCAGCTTTACTCCCAGAATACCTCTCCAGCTGGGATAGTTGGGAAAATTTTCCTGAGGTTTGGGACGAGGTGTCACAGTATAGTCTGTGAGGTCTTCTTGAGATATGAGCCGAAGATCAATTCCCATTTCAAACGTTACCCATGGATACGGTTTGTAGTAAACTCCTGTTGTCAAATAAGAAACATACTCCCTACTATATGCACTTACAGGCGGTTGGGTCAAAAAATATCTTCCATTAATTTCAACTGAAAAATCAAACGTTTCTGCCGGGTAACGCAAACCCAAGCCAAAGAGAAATTCAGAACTCATTGAAGTAGGAGTTGGAGCTAAATTGAGTGAATCGCCAGTCAGATCCTTTCCAACATCGTTGTGATTAAGATAACCAAGATTAGCATGAATTGACCAACCCGCGTCAGGGAAAATTGGGTTATGAAAATAGGAAGCAAGACCAGTAATTCCCACTTCTACACTGCCGGCAGAATAGGGTTCGTATATAATATTGTGCTGCCTTGCAGTAGGAATACGCGTATAGAGCATTCCACCAAAGAGAAACGGACTCTCAAGAGCACCAAAAGAACCGAGTTTTATACTGAGGAACAAATCGTCAGGGGAATCGACAGCTTCCTTTGAAAAACCGCTGCCCCGATTTGTATCCTGATAAAATATAGGTGATACTGCAAATTCGAGGTGGTGACTCACGCCGTAATTAAACGATGAAAAACCTTGGACATTCCAGAGCGTATATGCCCTGTTTGCCGTTCCAAAACTGGCAACTTTTCCAAAAAAACGTGTTCCCCCATAGAATTCCAGATACCCTTTATTAATTACCCTGGCGGAATGAACGTACATTAACCCTTTCCCACCCTCTCTTGTAGTAGCCCAAAGGTTAAAAACCACAAAAACAGAGAAGAACACAAATAAACAATATCTCCTACACATTTGTTTCCTCCAAGGTCGTAAATAATTCATCTGAAAATTAAAAGTCAAATATCAAAAATGTTTATTAGCAACAAAGTTCAGCTAATACCATCGCCTTTCACTTTCTCTGCAACCAAACAGTTAGCCTTAAAAAGAGAATCAAAAGTACCCGCATCTGTCCACCATCCTTCGATTATATCAAATGTCATTTCGCCTCTGCGAATGTAGTCGTTGTTGACGTCGGTAATTTCCAGCTCACCTCTCTGGGATGGTTTTAAACCTTTTATAATGCTAAAAACTCTTGAATCGTACATGTATATTCCGCTAACAGCATAGCGGGATTTAGGTCTTTCGGGCTTTTCTTCAATATTAATTATATGTCCATTTTTGAGTTCAGCCACACCAAATCGGTCAGGGTCATCCACTTCCTTGAGGAGAATCTTTGCACCTTTCCCCTCTTTTTCAAAACTCTTCACTGCATTCTCAATACTTCCTTCAATGATGTTGTCACCCAGAATAACCACCATCGGGCCATTGTCAGCAAAATATTCTGCCAGACCCAATGCCTCTGCTATTCCTCCTTCTCCCTCCTGATATGTATAATTTAGATGCTTAAGTCCGAACTCCTTCCCATTACCCAATAGCCTCAGAAACTCTCCTGCATTGTTCCCTCCGGTAACAATGAGAATTTCTCTAATCCCTGCATTGACCAGAGTTTCTATGGGATAGTAGATCATTGGTTTATTGAAAATAGGAAGCAGATGTTTATTAGTCACCTTGGTCAGGGGTAAGAGACGAGTTCCCAACCCCCCTGCTAAAACGACGCCTTTCAATTAAAAAACTCCATAATTTCATTCCATAGCTTTCTGAGCAATGGCAACAAAATAGAAAATTTGCGCAATAGTAGCCAATCTTGAAACAAACTCAAAGAATCTGGATATCCAGTGAAAAGTTGTCCCCTTAAC
>CAZPNF010000260.1:0-3791 GCA_964587715.1 uncultured bacterium
ATACCGTTATATGGTCCTACAGGTACTCCTTCGCCCGGGCTTATTGCAATGAATTATGAAGGTCATGAATATTATTATTTTACACAAGGTTCTTCTGGTTCACATTGGGGTAACAGTCCTCCCGGTGAAGTACCTCCTTTTACTTCTGGTCATGTGTATTGGTATCCTGATCCTTCTGAAGGTGATTAGTAGTATTGTTCAGTTCTGAATTTGCAGGTGGCTCGATAAAGCTGCCTGCAAATATTTTTAGTGAAATGAATAAATGTCATGTATCATATACTGAAATAATTTTTGCTGAAAAAACAAACAATAATTTTTTGCGAGCTACAGGGGAACTACTAATGAAGAAAACAGAAATCGTTATTGTATGCCTTTTTATTATCTTCAAAACATCACTGGCTCAGGAAAAGAATTGGCAGATCATTTTTGCCAAAGGTGATAAAATTTTTAACGTTTCTCCTCAGACTATGACTGGAGATTCTCTTTTTATCATTAGTTCAGGACAGACTCGATGGGTTCCTATTGGATCTATAGTTAGAATTAAAATAGTGAAGAAATCAAAGTTTTGGCAAGGTGGAGGAATAGGCTTTGCTAGTGGTGCAGCAATTGGGGTGTTGTTTAGCATAATTACATGTAATAAATACAAATCGTCTGATAGCGAGCTTATGCTTGATTTGTCAGGACTTGCAACAATTTGTTGGGGAACTGTTGGTGGCCTTACCGGTTTTATTACAGGTGGTGTCATCGGATCAATATGCGGCATTGATGAGGTTTATGATCTTTCTAAAATGAATCTTCAGGAGAAAAAAGCAGTTATAAGAAAAATCTTAGACAGGAATTTGAAAAATAGACCTACTGAATCAACCCGATCGCACAGGAATTTCTTCCCTTATGTACACAAATGAATTAGAATATCTTATCTCTGATGTAGCAGTTGGGGTTGTATCAGTTTGCTCTGCTGTTTGGGTGCAGGATAGAGTGACATGGGAAACACTTATTCGAGGCGCATCAGGCAGAACCGATGCTAACGGTTTTGTGGCTCTGAACTGTTACATCTCCTGGGACTACGATCCAGATTTAATAGACATGATGGCTTATGTCTCAAGTTCGGGTTATACAACGATTCAGGCTACTGGTAATTATACCACTACTGGTAATACGCTTTATCCTGAGTTTTGGGTGAAAAAGGATTTGGATCAAAACCATGTCCCGGATGATTGGGAACTGCCTTTGGCGGAGGAGTTTTGTCCAACATTAAAACTTAACCATCCGATAGAATGGATTAGGCCGTCGCCTAGTGAGGTTATGACTTATATAATAGAAAGAGATAATAACAATTTCCGAGATACTATTTACGCTCATTTTCCCACCTGTTTTCGAGAAAAAACTTGACAAAGAAAATATTATTGTGTATATTTATGCAATTATTATGAGTGAATATACAAAAATAGAAAGACAGCACTTCCTGAAGAAGATCATAGAGGAGCAGTCAATCGGGGACCAAAACCATTTGCTTAATGAGCTTAAAAAACATGGTATTGCAACCACTCAGGCAACAATATCAAGAGATCTTCAGGAGATGGGTTTTGTTAAAATAAGAATAGGGCCTGGTTTGTATAAATATAAAACCGTGGAGAAAGCGTCAAGAAGTTTGATTTACGATCGACTCCGGATCTTATTCAAAAACTTTGTTACCGAGGTCAAAAGCACAAACAATTTAATTTTGATAAAAACTTCTCCTGGAAATGCCAATAGTATAGCCAGTCTTATTGACGGCCTCGAGCACAAAGAAATCTTAGGCACAATTGCCGGTGATGATACCATACTGCTCGTTGTTGACACAGACAAAAACAGAAAAATCGTTGAGAAAGAATTTCAGGATCTTTTGGGAACAGTATAAATCTAAGGAAAGGTACATGTGTAAGGTTGTTCTCGCATACTCAGGGGGATTGGACACGTCTGTCATACTGAAATGGCTTGTGTGGAAAAATTACAGAGTCATTGCGTATATAGCTGACGTGGGACAAAAAGATGACCTGAAAGCTGCAAAAGAAAAAGCTTTGAAAACAGGAGCAGCAAAGGTCTATGTCGAAGACATGAAAGAGGAGCTGGTAACTGATTATATCTTTCCGGCCATCAAGACAAATGCAATATATGAAGGAAGGTATCTTCTCGGCACATCACTGGCCAGACCTCTCATTGCCAAACGGCAGATCAAAATCGCCCACAAAGAGAAAGCAGAGTTTGTTTCCCACGGAGCTACCGGGAAAGGAAACGATCAGGTAAGATTCGAACTCAGCTATTATGCACTCGATCCAAAAATTAAAATTCTGTCGCCGTGGAAAGACAAAGAATTTCTTTCCGAGTTTCAGGGCAGAACTGACATGATTAACTATGCCAACAAACACGGCATTGAGATAAAAGCATCCAAAGAGAAACCTTACAGTGAGGACGCAAATCTTATTCATATAAGCCACGAATCAGGGGTTCTTGAGGACCCTAAAGTAAAAGCGGATGAATCGGTTTATTCTATGACAAAAAGCCCAAAAGAAGCTCCTGACAGGGAAACACTCATTGAGATTCATTTCAAGGAAGGTATTCCTATCCGGGTAGTGGATGAAACAAACCATGTTGAAAAGACCAAGCCGTATGAACTTTTTATTTATCTTAATAAAATCGGTGCAGAAAACGGCGTTGGACGAATAGATATTGTAGAAAATCGTTTTGTGGGAATCAAAAGCCGGGGTGTTTATGAAACACCCGGAATGACTATACTCCGAGTTGCTCACATGGATATCGAAGGAATTGCAATGGATAGAGAGGTCATGAGGCTGCGCGACACGCTGACACCAAAGTTCTCCGAACTTGTTTACAACGGTTTCTGGTTCTCTCCAGAAATGGATTTTCTCATGGCAGCAATCAACAAAAGCCAGGAGGTAATCGACGGCATTGTTTATCTTTCCATATATAAAGGGAACGTCTCTGTTCTTGGCAGAGAATCTCCAAGCTCTCTGTACGATAAGGAACTATCAAGTATGGATATTGAGGGCGGTTTCAGCCAGGAAGATTCAAGAGGATTCATAAACATCAATGCAATCCGCCTCAAGGCACACAATGCCATCATGACAAAACAGGGGAAGAAAGTAACAGATTTCATGAAAGGGTAAAGATACGAAAGTCTGGGATAAAAGATTCAAAGACAGGGAAGATATCCCTATATTAGAATCGTTCAATGCTTCCATTGGAGAAGACTGTTTTCTCGGGGAGGAAGAGATTAAATCTTCCATTGCCTATGCTAACGCATTGGGAAAAGCATCTGTCTTAACAGAAACCGAGGTAAAAAAGATAGTCTCAGGTCTGGGAAGGGTAAAAAAACAAATTGAGCAGGGAGAAAACCTGGATCGATTTGAAGATATACATTCGGCTGTTGAACTAATGCTGATCGAAGAGATTGGAGAAACTGGCAAAAAACTTCACACAGGAAGAAGCAGAAACGAACAGGTAGTTACTGATGAGAGGCTGTATCTCAAAGAAAAAATCCCTCAATTAATTGAAAGACTAAGGAGGATTCAAACTTCAGTAATGAAACTTGCAGAGAAGTATCCCGACGTAGTCATGCCTGCTTACACTCATCTCCAGCAGGGCCAATGCGTGCTTTTTTCTCATTATATAATGTCGCTTTTCTGGCCTCTTGAGCGTGGCAAGGAAAGACTCATAGACCTGTTGAAGCGCATTGATGACTCTGTTGATTTAATGCCAAAACTAACTTAACCTTTTGAAAATAAATAAAA
>CAZPNF010000261.1:0-1046 GCA_964587715.1 uncultured bacterium
GTTTAACAACGAAATCTATTTCAGTAGTTATGATTAATTTTACATTTTTCATTGTAATTTTGATTTTTGATATTTAATCTTTAATTTCTCTTAATGTGCATGCATGATAAATGCAATAAAAGGTTTAATGATGGGATCCACGAGTTATCTCGTACTTGCAAGAAAATGGCGTCCCCAGTCATGGGATGACATGATTGCTCAGGACCATGTTACAGCTACCCTACGCAATGCTATTCAACACAACAGATTGGCTCACGCCTATCTGTTTACTGGTCCAAGGGGAGTGGGAAAGACGAGTGCTGCCAGAATTCTTGCCAAGGCTCTTAACTGTGAAAACGGACCTGCACCCGATCCCTGTAATCGATGTTCCAGTTGTATTGAAATTGCAGAAAGCAGAAGTGTCGATGTTTTTGAGATAGATGGAGCATCCAACAGAGGAATTGATGAAGTAAGGAATCTCCGGGAAAATGTTAAGTATGCTCCAGCAGGTGGTAAGTATAAGATATATATTATAGATGAAGTCCACATGTTGACCGGCCCTGCATTTAACGCATTGTTGAAAACATTAGAAGAGCCGCCCAGCCACGTCCTTTTCATATTTGCTACTACAGAACCGCAGAAGGTTCCAGCAACCATTGTGTCTCGCTGTCAACGGTTTGATTTCCGCAGGATAAGCACTGAGGATATTTTCCAGCGCTTAAAATATATCTGCCAGAAAGAAAAAATCCATGCTGATGATGAAGCTCTTCACCTCATTGCGAGAAAAGCGGATGGTAGTTTGAGGGATGGCGAGTCACTTCTTGATCAGATAGTTTCTTATACAGAAGGCACTATCAAAGTAGAGCATATAATTCAAGGGTTAGGTCTCATCGACCAGGAGATCTTTTTTGAGGTAACGGATGTTCTAATTTCTAAGGATGTTTCCAGAGGGCTGGATTTGGTAGAAAAAGTGGTTTCTGGAGGGTACGATATAAGAGAGTTTTTAACAGGGTTGGCTGAACATCTGAGAAATTTATTGATTGTTCAGTCAGTAGGATCTACTGATC
>CAZPNF010000261.1:1056-3783 GCA_964587715.1 uncultured bacterium
TAAAATCGGTCCAAGAGTGCAAAAAAAGTCTGATTTTAAAGAAGAAGATATCCTCCGTCTCATTCGTATTGTCCTGGATACTCAGCTTACTCTAAAAAGGAGTATAAATCCGAGATTTCTACTTGAGTTAGCTATTGTAAAGATGATCAAGCTTGATAACACTGTGGTTATAGAAGATTTGTTGTCCCAGTTAAAAAATCTTGGTAAGGGAGGAATTGGAAAAGATTATTTTTCTACGAAAAGTGAAAAAAGTTTATCCGTTGGAGAAAGCAGTCCCCAGCCTGTACTTTTTGAAGAGAAAAAGAATGAGAAAAAGAAGGATAACCCAGGAAGTGCGGAAGAAAAAAATCCTTTAACAAAAGAGATAGTCGAAGCTCAGTGGGACGAAATCATCCGCAGGGTAAAGAAAAAGAAAATTACAGTAGGATCTTTTCTCAGAGAAGGAGTTCTACTCGGGGTAGAAGGTAACACAATTGAGATCGGTTTTGGACTGTCCAATGGATTCCATATTGATGCTATTATGAAATCTGAAAAGATAATTCTGGAAGTTTTGAAAGAGATTTTTGAAACAGATGTTAAATTTCGGTGTGTAAAAAAGGATATTCCGGCTCGTCAGATTGATTCTCTTGAGAAAAAAAGAGACAAGGATTTAAAAACATTAGAGGAGAACCAACCTATAATAAAAAAAATTGTCGATGATTTTGATGCTGAAATTGTAGAGTAATTTATTGGAGGTTAAAAAAATGGTAAAGTCCAACTTAGCTGGACAGTTTAATCTTATGCAGAAACTTCAGAAGGAGATAGCAAAGCTTCAGGATGCACTTGCGGACATGAGTGTAGAAGGGTCTGCTGGCGGTGGTATGGTTACAGTTAAAGTGAATGGGAAACAGAAAGTTCTTTCTGTGAAGATTGATCCTGAAGTGGTTACTCCAGATGATGTAGAGATGTTGGAGGACCTTATTGCTGCTGCTTCTAATCAGGCGTTAGATAAGTCCCGGGAAATGGCCCAAGAGGAAATGCAGAAGATAGCAGGTGGAATGTTGGGGAATTTACCTCCCGGTTTTAAAATTCCAGGTTTAGGTTTTTAAAAGAGGAAAAGAAAATTGGAGTATTCTTCCCAGACTTCGGAAAATTTAGTTAAAGCGTTTGCAAAACTCCCGGGGATAGGGAAAAAATCGGCTCAACGGATGGCACTTTATCTACTTCAAGAAGGCAGTAGCGAAGGTGAAAATTTAGCCAGAGCAATTCTGGATCTAAAAGAGAAAGTGAAAAGGTGTTCAATTTGTTTTAATATTACAGATGAAGATCCGTGTCCCATTTGTAAAGATCCCAGGCGAGACAATCACACTATCTGTGTGGTGGAAGAGCCGAAAGATCTGTTGGCAATCGAACGAGCTGGCAATTATCACGGCCTGTATCACGTTTTAGGTGGTGTTCTTTCTCCTCTCGATGGTGTTGGTGAAGAGGATATTCGTGTTAAGGAGCTTCTGGTTCGTATCAATTCTGAGGTAAAGGAAGTTATTATAGCTACGAATCCTACTGTTGAAGGCGAGATGACTGCTGCTCATTTACTTAAGCTCTTGAAGAATAAGGGGATTAAGGTAACCCGTATTGCCAGAGGAATTCCTTTTGGCGGTGCATTAGAATTTAATGATGCTGTTACTGTTGCCAAAGCATTAGAGGGCAGAGTAGAGATGTAGTTTTGGAAACTAATGTAACTTTAAGGACGCTGTAATGAATTTGCCTAATCAATTGAGTTTGTTAAGAATTTTCCTTACACCATTTTTTATACTGTTACTTTTTATTGATACTGGTTTGTCAAGACTTGGGGCTTTTATTGTTTTCACCTTAGCTTCTCTGACAGATTGGTACGATGGGTACACAGCCCGTAAGTTTGGATATATTTCTACCTGGGGTAAGTTTCTTGACCCATTGGCAGATAAGGTTCTCGTCTCTTCAGGACTTATTTGTTTCAGCATACTGAAGTATATTCCAGTCTGGATGGTAATTGTTATTGTTGTAAGAGATTTTTTGGTTACAGGTCTTCGTTCTTATGCCATATTTAAGAAAAAACCCATCGAAACCAATAAGTTTGCAAAAGCAAAAACCTTTACCCAGTTTCTTACCCTTTACTTTATCTTTTTATTCCATCTTTTTGTTCGTGGAGGAGTTCAGGATAACAAAGTAATAGTTTTTATAAGAGAAATAAACTTAATATCCCTTCTTATGTATGTAGTTATTTTGCTCACGGTGATTTCTGGTATTATTTATTTAATTGGAAATAGGTCTCACCTTCGTCAGATGGGGGGTGACATCTATCGGATATTTGTTCCTTCTGATATTTAATTTTGGGTTTAAAGCTCGTGAATCGTTTATCTCACTTTATTGCTACAAGTTTTTATACAGGATATTTCCCCTTTGCACCTGGTACAGTGGGAAGTGGATTGGCGTTGATTATTTTCTATGTCTTTCCTGGCTTGCGTGGTATCTCCCTTCTTTTTTTAATCGGGGTAGTCTTTTTTATTGGGGTGTGGGCTGCTACTGAAGTTGAGAAAACAGATGGACATGATGCTTCCATCATCAATATCGATGAAGTGGTGGGAATGTGGATTTCGTTGCTTTTTCTTCCTGCTGGCATTTCTGTAATATGGTGGTGGATTGGGGCCTTTTTTGTTTTTAGAGCATTCGATGTTGTCAAACCTTTTCCTGTGGGATGGTCCCAAAAAC
>CAZPNF010000262.1:0-3763 GCA_964587715.1 uncultured bacterium
AGAGAGCCTCTTCCAGGGTTTCAAATCGCCAATTAAAATCAGACTTTTCCCGGTACATAAATACGCCTATTCCCAACTGTGGAAATTCTAGCGTCGTAGGAAAAGTAGGTTGTGATAGATCTCGAAATAATCTAAGTCTGATAGGCCTTGGATTTGGGGGTTGCTCCCACTCCCATATAGGTCGATATCCTTCCATTAATCTCTTTGTTACTTTTTTAAGTATATAACCATGCTGAGTCGGATACAAAACCCGTCGCTCTCCACCTGGAACGGGCGAGAGAAAAGCGAGCCAGGGAATTCCGGGAACAACAGTTGTTCTAACGGCTCTGTCGTGAAATCCTTTTTTATAATGATTTTCAAGCCATACCTTTATCTCTATCTCAGCCTTTTCCCTTATGGTAAGTTGAATAAAGATATGGAATGGATTCTCGAGATAATTCGAATACGCATGAATTAGTATACTAGCCCACTTTTTCTTCTGTTTAATATCCACATTACGAATGCCAAAGCCTACATTGTTTAAAGACCATTGATTTTCAATACCAACAAGCGGCATTGGATACTTAGGTTGAATAAATTCTATATTTTTTGGTCTATACTTAAGTGATTCGACTACGAGCTTCCAATCCAAACTTACAGTGATAAGTAAACTATCGTTTTCAATTATGACTTTACTGGGAGAATTTTCATCGGGAAGCGCTCGAATTTTTACGCTCGCAAAACACGCATGCCAAATGATTAATTGAGATACTCCCAAAATACATAATTGAGTTAATAGTTTCGGTATCCTATATCGAATTGGAAACATTTTAATTGGAAACATTTATTCTCCTTCAAGTCTGTACAATTTGAAATAAATAAGGTGACCAGCAATTAGGTGTAGCAAATATTTCGTTAATAATCAATCACAACAGCTGGGCACCTTTTTATATAGTTTGCTAGTTCGTTTGCTTCTACTTTTCGCTATGCAAAAACCATTTTTAGTCATTTTTTAGACGGTAGGATTTCATAAAATCCATACCCATAGGCTGGCAGTTCAATTGCTACCGGTTCAAACAAATTTTCACGTTTTTTCAACTCGCTATTTCTCAGATCAACCAAACCAGATGTATTGACAACGCTTAAATCGACTTTCACAGTCTGAGGTGACGATTGAAAATTGAAAACAGCTAAAATACGTTCTGATCCATCCTTGGCTGTCTTCAAAATTGCGTAATACTTGTCATCGTTATTTGTCGCCAGTTTCCGTCGAGTTGCTACAGGATGAAGGGCTGGGTGAAAATATTTTGTCTGCAAAATCCAGGTCACTTCAGCATCCGGATTGCCAGCACTCTTCTGGTAAGCAAATATATCCCCTATTGCAGCCAGCACTGCTGGATGCAAGTGCTCTTTGGTTAGATCACCATCAAAATCTCTTGATGGTTTGGCGTAAAGCACACCTCCAGCTTCCGCCATCACATCATGATAATCTTGTAAATTCTCTTCAATAAGCCGTGGATTTCCTGTTTCAATCGCTGTTGTGATCGCATCATCATTCTTCCATTGGTAAGTATTTTTCTTATAATTCAAACCATAATCCTGAATACAATTGTAACCTGCTTCTGTCATCCAAGCAGGATCTCTACCTCCTTCAGGTTGAGAAAGTGTATTTCCATAACTGGAGATCACATCAACAATGTATCTTCGATTGTGCTTCCATGTTTGGAAGGGATAGCAGAGCGGAGCGTCGATAAGCATACCATCAATTCCTGTATCCATCCAGAAACGAACGATTCGCTCTGCTTCCTTCCGCCATTCTTTTGAGCCCCAATTGTTTTGGGGAAGCGGAATATCTTTCCCATCTTTATCCTTGGTTTCCCATCTCGCCCAGAAATAACAACCGGCCAATTCACTGTATTGCCAGCCCCACGTTTTCGTCCTATCCCTTTGCTCTTGGGTCACATAAATATCCTCTTGTGTAGGAGGAGGTGGTGTATCTGCTTTGTCTGACCACAAAAACCACTTTACTTTGTCAGTCTCTTTCCCAGCCTTTTTGGCTTTGCATGCATCAATCCAGTCCGGTGCCTCTACACTAAAATAGCCTATATTAATAAATACAATGACCGCAATCTTTTTACTATGGGCAATGCGTACAAGTCGGCGAAAATCATCCATCGTACCTAGTTCAGGGTCAATACGATAATGGTTCTTTGTATCTAGCCCATTATAAGCATAAAGTCCTTCTGCAGGTGCGAAAATCTCTATGGCCTGGAAACCCTGAGCTTTAATTTCATCCAATTGTTTTGATACATCGACTGGATCAATTGAAATCTCATGAGCATATCTCATATTTTTCTTCAGGGTTACAATTTTTATGGCGGCTGCTTTCTCCCACCAACGGTCGGGAACCAAGTGCCGTAGACTTTGATCATTGGACATTTTTACTTGGTTTTGACAATCATCCCCAGCTTTTACCTTACCATTAAAAAAAATGGCTAATGTCAGTACCAACAAAAAGGCGGTCATGATTTTTTTCTCATTTTTCATAATGAATCCTCCAGTTTTTTACATTTGTTTTCCATGTTTTTTAACCACCAGTAAAAACTGTCTCATCCCAGTTACTTTGAAGGAAGAACCTGGAATAACCGGTAGCCAAAAGCGGGAAGTTCTACTTTAAAAGGGTTTTGGTTTACTATTAATTCGCCGTACTTCAATTCCACCAGTCCTACCGCAGCAACTCCACTCAAATCCACCTCTACACTCTGAACCGTGGGTTGAAAGTTTAGCACTACCAAAATACGCTCTGATTTGTCAGCGGCCGTCTTCAAAAACGCGTAGTATTTGTCGTCCGCATTTGTTTGCAGATTTCTCCGACTGCTTAACTGGTGCAGTGCCGGATGAAGCCGCTTCGTCTCCATGATCCAAGTTTCTTCAACATCTAGATCCGAACCACCACCAATAAGATCACCTATGCCTGCAAGTGTAGCCACCTCCAAGTGCCTTTTCGAAAGATCATCATTAGTCCAAACACCCCGATAAAGTATGCCACCAACTGCCACCACTCTATCGTGGTAGTTACGCAAGGATTCCTCAATGGGTTGGGGATCACCTGTCTCAAGAGCGTTAATGATTGAGTCTTTGTTCCATTTATTATCCCACAATCTCAGTCCATAATCATACAAGCAATTATAGCCCCCCTCGGTGACAAAGGCCACATATCTACCTCCCTCTACCCAGTTATATGTATTCCCATAACTTGTAATGATCTCTGTTATGTGTCGATTGTTTTTCTCCCATGTTAATCCAGTATAAAAATTAGGAGCATCATTGCTCATACCATCAAGTCCTGTGTCCATCCAGAATCGCACAATCCGTTCCGCTTCTTTCGGCCACTCTTCGGAGAACCAATTGGTCTGCGGTAAACCTACGTAAGTCCCATCTTCTTGCTTTGCTTGCCACCTGGCCCAATAGTAACATCCAGTGAGTTCGCTGTATTGCCAGTCCCAGGTTTTATCCCTCTCTGGTCCATCTCCCGGATATATGTTATCAATGGCAAAAATGGCATCTTCTGGCCCTGGAGGAGGGGCATCAGCCTGATCGGCCCACAAAAACCATCTCACCTTCTCACTATCCTTCCCCGCTTTTTTGTCTTTGCATGCCTCAATCCAGTCAGGCGATTCTACACTAACGTAGCCTAAATTATAAAAAACACTCACTGCGAGACCCTTACTATGAGCAATGCGTACCAGTCTTCGAAAATCATCCATGGTGCCAAGCTCAGGAT
>CAZPNF010000263.1:0-3756 GCA_964587715.1 uncultured bacterium
AAAAGATACTCATCACCTTCATAAGTTATCTGAGTACCAGAATATTCTTTATAAATAACACGGTCACCAATTGATATTTGTTCTGAAGCACCTGCTGCTATCCCAAGGACTTCACCCTCTTTTGGCTTCTCCTTTGCTGTATCGGGTATAATGATGCCACTTGATGTTTTTCCCTCGGCTTCCTCCTCAAGTTTGATTAAGACATACTCGTTAACAGGTTGAATCTTTTTCATAGTGTCTACCTCCTTTTTTAATTTGTTTAGCCGTTTCTTATTCCTAAGATTTCATTTAATTTTGGTTCATCAAATCCAACTATTATTCTTCCGTCTATATCTGTTTGCGGTGTCCCGGTTTGTCCACTTCTCCCAACCAGATCCTGGGCAGATCTCTGATCACGAGCAACATCTACCTCACGAAACATGATGCGGTTCTTCCTTAAATGACTCTTTAATTTATTACACCACGGACAACCGGGAGAAGTATAAACAACTATTCTGTGCTGTTTTTTTTCTTCACCCCCTGTGGAGGCCATAGGTGCCTCATACAGCAGCATGGAATAATATTCTTGAGTCTGAACACCGTATATAATTTTGGATACATTTCCTTTTTTAATAACAAGGACTGCAGGTGCTGCATGTATTCCGTAGCTGGGATGAATGTCTTTTACCTTTGAGGCATTCACTCCGTATATCGGTATCTCAGGATTTTCTTTTTTAACAGCTTCCAATGCTTCCAATGATTTTTTACTATTCTCGGAAAAATCAGTATAAAAAATAACAATCAGAAAATCACTATTTTTCTTTCTTATCTCCTCAAAATCTGTTTTGCTGGATATTTCTTCGATCATGCACAATTCCTCCTTTCTCAATATACTTAATAGGTTATAAAACTCAGAACTTATTTAAAAGTTCCCTCTTTCCCAGTTAGAGCAAAATCACTCTTCCTGCTCCTCCCTCAATGGTCTGTTCAGGATAGAGAGATTTTATCTCTTTTTTGTGCTGAGTACAGTGTGTAGGGCAAATTAGCCCAAGATTTTTAAACAAATCAAATTCATTAAACCCGTGCAGACCACCGATTATGCCGTAAAGCTCTCCAAACTCTGAGGCAGCATCAAGAATATGCGACATCTCCGGGTGAGAACAGCCTGTAATTATAACAATTCCTCTGTCTGTTTTCACTGCCATGGATTGCTCTATCCCGTCAAGTTCCCCGGTAGAAAAAACATTTTCGTATATTTTAAGAGAACTTTTTACGGAGATGACCTTTTTTGCCCTGCGTACTCCCCTGAATGAATTAGGGCAGTAAACCGTAACATTACTATTCACATCAAGAAAAGCAGATAACCCGCCTGTATGATCGTAATGAGCATGGGAAATAAAGACAGTCTCAATACTGTTAGGATCAATGTGGAGTTTTCCCATATTGGAAAGAAGTATAGAACCATCCGCCCCTGTATCGAAAAGAATCTTGGGAATCCCCTCGACTTCAACCAGACAGGAAAACCCCCAATCAGCTTGAAGATCCTCTTTATAAGCAGTATTATCGTATATAATTGTAATCTTCATTTTCCCCTCCCTTTTGTTATCGTTCCTGAGAAAACGAAAGTGTGTTGTTTCATCTTAATCCATTTCCCTTCATCTATACCGATTAAATTACCACATAGACATTTAACTTTATCTCCGTCTCGGACACTGTAATCCTCGACTATTCGATCCTTCCAGCAATGCCAAAGCCGTCCTTTTCCAATTTTTTTATACCTTAAAATCTTTCCTTTACACTTCACACATTTTACAGTTATCATTTTTAACTTTTAGTATCGCTAGATCTTTTACTCTTCCTAATAGTGATAATTTTCCCAACACCTACTTTTACGAATTCTTTTCCGTATGCTTCTAGGAATAGATTCCTTGCTCTATCACCAGAGCAGTGGCACGGACCAACTTTTTGAACATCCAATCTTTTAAAATCTTCAATAATTTGCCTTATTTTTTTATCGCTTGTTCCAACCAGATGGAAACCACCCATTACAAGAAAAGGAACACTACCAACGAACCCCTTTGATTTTTCGAGGATGTTTACCACACCTGGATGAGCACAGCCCGTAATCAGAATAAAGCCGTTTTTTCTCTTGATAATCAGCGACTGTTCTTTTATCCAGGTGCCGAGTTCACCTGTGGTATAAATACTACCAAAAAGCTTTCCACCTTTGGAGATTTCTACGATATTTGCACCAAAAAATCCCACCCGCTCTTTGAAATTCTTTGGAAAAGACCTGAGCAAGTAAACTGTTACATTGCTGTTTTGTTGCAAAAACCCAAACAGCCCACCAACGTGGTCTCCGTGAATGTGAGAAAGCACCACAGCATTTATTTTCTTAGGATCGATATCAAGCTTCTTCATATTGGACAGCAGTGTATGACTGTCTCCACCTGTGTCGAAAAGAATATTCTCTCCATCGATTTTCACCAGGCAGGAAAATCCCCAAGCAGTTTTCAACCTTTTATCGTACAGATTGTTATCATAGATAACAGTTATGATTATATTTTTCAGAGACAAGTCAGTATCTTTAAAACGAGTCTCCCGAAGCTTTCCTTTCCCATTAGAGAGGCCGAATAAAATGGTTAAAGTAAAAAATACCAGGCTTAAAAAGATGACCTTTTTCATTTCTTGTTCACCTCGCTTTATAAAAATTTAAGACACAACCTTCATTAAGAAAACCATCGTGACTGAGCATCCCGCAGTATTTCTCTCGAAAAGCAAAAGACGAACTCACAATCTCCTGTTTCACATCTTCAAGGTGAAGTCCCTTAAATTCATCCAGAGGGAAATCCTCTATTACATGCTTGGGATATACAGAAAGCAAACCATCAGGTTCCAATACACGATAAACTTCACTGTACAGTATTTTTCTCTCATTAGTCTTAAGATAGTGCAAAATATCGTAAAGTAATACAAAATCTACAGACCCGTCTTCCAAATCAATTTCTACTTCTCCCGAATTATGAATCACTCTTACATTCCTTAGACCGAGAGAAATCGCTTTCTGGTTTAGTTCATCCAATACACTTTTCTCTTTATCCACTGCATAGACCAATCCTCTTTCACCCACAACAATAGCAGCAGGGATGGTGTAATTACCAACACGGGCACCGAAATCCAGAAGCTTCTGACCGGGTTTCATCCCGATCTTTCTTAAAAATTTTACCCCCTTTTCTCTTTCCCATTCTTCAATCATTTTCACTGCTCGATATCAACTATTTCAATTGCATCTATTATTTTCCCTTCAACAATAGAAAAAAATATCATATAGAAAAACAACACTAGAGTAAATTTAATCCCAAAATAATATACCATTACAGGCAAGAGAGGAATCTTTACTGCCCTGTTGTATAAAAAAGCAGCAATCAAACCTCTTCGCATACCCTGTTCCCGAAGCTGTTCGAGAAAGGGATACCAAAAATAGATGGACCCATGACTGAGTATCCCCGCAGAAATTGCTACAAACCATCCCTTTATGCCAGATTCTTTTCCAACGTGTTTCGATATTGTTTTTGGATTGAGGAAAAAATTCATTATTCCCATGAAAAAAATAACAGCGAGCAGTACAGGAATAATCTTTATTAATAAAACCCCGCTGGCTTTTAGCGCATGCTTAGCTGCTTCCAACTTAAAGAAAAAAAGAACAACATATACTAAGATCATAAAGCCAAAAAAATAAAATCTGGAGCCTCCCTTGCTTTCTTTATTTGCATCTTT
>CAZPNF010000264.1:0-3724 GCA_964587715.1 uncultured bacterium
GATCGGGAAGATTTTATATTGGGTGTTGCTGTACCTGTTACAACACTCTGCCCCTGTTCCAAGGAACTGGCAGACCGTGGCGCACACAACCAGCGATCCATCGTAAGGATCAAAATCAGGTACACTGGTTTCGTCTGGATTGAGGAACTCATAGAGCTTGCAGAAAGTTCTGCTTCCAGTCCTCTATATGCTCTTTTAAAGAGGAAAGACGAAAAAGCTGTCACCGAGCATGCCTACGATAATCCCCGGTTTGTTGAGGATGTTGTGCGGGAGCTGGCCCAAAAACTAAATTCTGATCCACGTATAATCTGGTACAACGTGGAGTCAGAAAACTTCGAATCCATCCACAATCACAATGCTTACGCCTCTATTGAAAGGAAAAAATGACTATCTTTCCGAATCTTTTCCTCTAAGAATCTTCAAAAATAACTTGACTTTTTCAAAATAAATTCTAAAATATTGTTTTAGAGTATTTCTCTTATATTATTTTTGGCCAAAAATAGGAGGAACACAAATGGCTATACTCTGTACAGATGCCGGTCATGGCGGGCCGGACAGCGGGGCGGTCTGGGGCAGTGTAATGGAAAAGGACATTAATCTCATCTACACAATGGCTTTGAATGAAAAGTTGAAGGAACGAGGTCACAGAATTTATACCACGAGAAAATCTGACTCTAACGTTCCTCCGCTGAGGACACGCTGCGAACTGATAAACAAACATTATACTCTGAACTCTCCCAGATTCGATATGATTATTTCTATCCACTG
Organism: uncultured bacterium; assembly: GCA_964587715.1. Lineage (GTDB taxonomy): Bacteria > Zhuqueibacterota > QNDG01 > QNDG01 > DSAB01 > CAYYPT01. Next base: position 769 of record CAZPNF010000264.1, read on the forward strand.
TAATGTTGCTGTGACTTATGATACAGAGACTGGTCAGTATCGCGCTTTAAAGTCCCGCCGGGGTTTATATGCAATCTACAGTGCTGAATCTGACCCGAGTACAAAACTCGCAAGGTCCATAGCTGATACTTGTAAGGAGGCTGATATCGTACTCAGCCATGATGGAAGGATTTCAACAATTGAACTGGGGCGAACGCTTGCCTGGATACACCGCACACTTCCGCCGGCTACTCTTGTAGAACTCGGCTACATGACAAATGACCAAGACCTCGCTCTTTTAAGGGAAGAGAATTACCAGAAGAAATTGGTAGAGACAGTAGTCGACGGTATTGAAAATTTTCTCAATGGAGGGAATGATGAGAAATTCTAGAGGAGAACCGAGCAGATGGCTCCTGCACAATTCCAGCGGCTACCCCGATTTTCTTTTTACAATACTCAGTTATTCGATGCTTCTTCTAATATTTGTGGCATTGATCTGGATAACTTTTGGAATATTGGTTTTTGTCCATGCGGGGAGTACCAGAGCAGTGGTTATGACAAAAGTAATGGAAAGCATGAAAACAGGATTGCTCTCACTTGCCGGCGTGGTTTTTGGACTGGCAGGGAGCTACACAGTTCGCCGCTATAAGAAGGATCAGCAGTATCTGGAAATGAAAAAAATGGGACTTGAAACCGGTACGGAAACTCAGCAAGCGGATGGGTCAAAATCCATTCAGGAAAATTTGAGGCCTGTTCAAAATGAGGAGGACATATAAATGGTAAATTTCTTTAGTAATGCAGGGAATATTTTAGATGCCATTTTGATTTTAATCCCCATTGTAGTCTGTATAATTCTTGTTTTTAAGCTTGTAGTACCAAAGAGGCCGACCCTGGGGATCGGTTTAGCTGGTGGTGTGGGCTTGCTCGGATATTTTCTGGTTAAGCGGCGGTTAAAGAATGCCTTCGATGTGGAAAAAAAGATTGCAGAGCACAATGAGATGATCAATGAATTTAAGAAGAAACAAAAAACCAGGTACAACGCCGTAATGGCAAACAAGCAGGTGATAGAGACACTCACAAAGCAGCGTAAGAAGCTTGCAAAGAATACTGAAAAGCACGAAACAGAACTTCGATTGATCGATGAGGAATTGAAAGATCGCAAGGCACTGAATGAACAGCTCTTGAAGAGTTCGGGTGTTTTCTTAGAAACAGTTGGGAAGAGGAGCAGGGAAAGGGATGAACTTCTGGAACGATTTGAAAAGCAGACAGATTCTCCAGAAATCGACAGATCTCCTGAGAAAACCAAAGGAGAAATTTCAAAAATCGAAATTGACGGCTACCACTTACTGGAGGTATAGCATGAGAATTTCTTCTGCTATTATTTTAATAGTGAGTTTAATTATCCTCCCTGTGCAAGACACACAAGCCCAACAAGTAACAGCACATCAATTGGCAAAGGCGTTATCGGGTTGCAAGCAGGATCTGGCAGCCTGTTCATTGAAGGTTAACAGTTTGCGTAAAGCCCTGAAGGAAACCCAATCCCTCTGGGAGAAGCGTAAAGCATATACGGACAATTTAACTGCTGATTTAAAGGCTCAGCTTTCTCTCCAGGATTCTATTTCATTTCTCATGAGGGCGAATTCTGATACACTGGGACTCATGGTAAAAGATTATGAAAGAAAGATTGATGAGGTGAACAGATTATATATTAAAGAACTGCGCAAACAGACCCGCCCCTGGTTTTTGACGAGCAGAGGTCTCAAAGGATTTTTCTATGGTCTTTTTGTAGGCGGTGCACTTGGACTGGCTTTTGCAGTGCTGGATTAATTTGACTCTTTTGATACTTCTTCAAATCTTTTCAAAACACCAGATGTCTTGCTTGTGTTCGACAAGCGGGGAGACACCCGCCTACATCAACTCCTCCAGAGGCAGGTGGACAGGCCTCAAGGGAGGAGTGCGTCACCTTAAATGATAACTGCGGAAATTAGAGCAGTGGTTTCCGCAACTGATTGTTACAGAGACCGCTACGCTAATCTCTGTAACAATCAACAATCAATGAAGATTAGTCCAACCATCTCCACCAGCCAGGTTCCCGCCTTTAAACCGTTGGCGGACAGGTAACCACACGTTGCACTTAGACTTTTCTGATCTTTTATTCCTGTATCTGCTAAGTGATCCGGATTTGAGGGCTCATGAACATTTTGTCTTAAAGTTTGGTGCGGCTCTTGTTCGTTATCTGTGATATAGCGCATTTATGCAACTTGTATTTTCAGTGGATGAATTGTTTCGTATTCCTGTTTTCGTTTTTGAAGTGTATTCCACATGTCATAATTCGTTTGTAATCCTATCCAAAATTCCGGCGTTGTGTTAAAAAACTTTGCTAGTCGAAATGCTGTATCCGGGGTTATTGCTCGCTTACCCAAGATAATCTCATTAATTCTCACCCGTGTTATTCCGATCGCATCAGCTAGTTTCTGCTGTGTCATATTTAACTCTTCGAGATATTCATAGCGAAGTATCTCGCCCGGATGTGTTGGTTGCCTATTTTTAGGTAACATCGTACTAAAACCTCCTAATGGTACTGCACTACCTCCAAATTGTAGACATCTCCATCTCGAAAAATAAAGCATAATCTCCAGGGACCATTAATAGATATTGCCCATTGCCCTTTCCTATCTCCATGCAATTTATGAAGATGATTTGATGGAGGTGATTTAAGATCTATAATGTCAGTCACACTGTTTAACATATCCAATTTTCGCAACAGTCTTTTTGATAATTCTTGCGGAACTCGTTTATGCGAACCCGAATTCCAAAAGTCTTCCAACCAGGATTGATTAAAACTTATTATCATAATTCAATTTAACATGCAACGTTGTACATTGCAAGTAAAATCTTTCATATGAATGAATTAATACACAGATAATGTCGGCATCACCGGCTCCGTAGATTCGCCTTCTTTTTCTTTTCGGCGAAT
>CAZPNF010000265.1:0-3723 GCA_964587715.1 uncultured bacterium
CCATCAAAGGGGTTTCCATCAAAGAACCAACTTTAAAGATAAGATTGAAAAAGAGAAAAAGAAAAAGAGCCAAAAACACATAACCCCAGAGGTTGTGCATCAGCACATTATCTATTTTATCTCTCCAATCTAAATGAGGTTTTGTAATAGTGCTCACTTCTTCAAAAATTGACATTGAAAGAGCGTGCCTTTCAGAAGCAATAACCTCATCAGAAGATTTTCCGTGTTCCTTTGCCAGCTTTCGTTTATATTCTGCTATCTTTGCCAAAAACTCAGGATGATTCTCTTGAATCATTTCTTCAAAATAGCGATCCCCCTCCATAAGCTTTGTAGCCAACAAATGTTTTGAGAATGGGATTTCATCTCCGAGAGAGTTTTTTAATAAACGGGTAACGCTGCTGATAACAAGTTCTACATCCCTGCTCCCCCGAATGTGATGTCCTATTTCCCCTGACCGTGCAGTCTTTAAAGCTTCCCAGAAAAGCTCTTTTACACCTCTCCCCATGGATGCAATTGTAGTCACCACGGAGATACCCAGTTTGTGTGAAAGTTTTTCTGTGTCAATATGGATGCCTTTCCTCTCAGCCTCATCAACCATGTTGAGACAGAGAATCATTGGGATCTCAAGTTCTAGAAGCTGAAGAGTGAGTTCAAGGCTCCGACTCAGGATAGAAGAATCCACCACATTGATTATCACATCAACCCGTTGAGTGAGAAGATAGAGCTGCGTTTTCATTGCAGCCTGATCAAGTGAAGTGAGGGAATAAATACCGGGGAGATCTACGAGGTCGTAAATCTGGTTTAAAATACGGACATGGCTTCTGGTGTATTCCACAGTTGCACCGGGAAAGTTAGAAGCCACTGAACGGTAGCCTGCAACTTCATTGAAAAGAGTACTTTTGCCAGAGTTTGGCTGGCCCACCAAAACAATCTGAGCATGCTCAAAATCATCTACGGGTCCCCAGATTGTTTTCTTTTTCTCTTTCTGAATATTTTTCATTTGTTACTTACAATAACTTTCTTTGCCATCCCCCTTCCCAATGCAACCTCTGTTCCGTGAACATGGACCAGGATCGGCCCCCCCATAATACCGCTTCGTTTAACAAAAACCCTATCCCCTATGTTAATACCCAGTTGGTTTAACCTCTGCCGAATTCCCCAACCCCCTCTTATCTCCACTATCTTAACTTCTTTTCCCTTTGGTACACTATCCAGAGTTAATCGACCAGCCATTTGTTTCAACTCAGTCTTCCTTTCAACAATTTAAAAATATCCTGCAAAATATCAGTTTTTTACATTTCTCTGCTTGAGGAATTTGTCGAGACTCTTTAACGTTTCCTGACTAATATTGTGTTCCATTCCGCAGGCATCTTTCTCCGCAATTTTGCGATCAAGACCAAGAACCTCTAAAAGAAAATCCATGATCACTCTGTGACGTCGCGACACGTGTTCAGCAATCTTTGTCCCTTCAGAGGTCAAATTCACCAGATCATAACGGGGATGACAGACAAGACCGTGCTTCTCTAAATTTTTCAGAGCGGAAGAAACGCTGGGCATAGTAATAGCCATCTCTCTTGCAATATCCCTGACCCTTACAATGCCTATCTTATTTTGCAAGAGATAAATGACCTTCAGATAATCTTCCATATTTGAAGAAAGATTTTCCACTTTAATACCACCCAATATTAGACATACCTAACAAAGTTAGGTGTACCTAATATATAAATTTAAAAACTATAAATCAAGTTTTTTTTGTGAATGGAATTCTCTTTCTGCAGAAGCTCTGCCCCTGCGTTTTGGGTGATGGTTGCGGAAATTATTAGCCTTCATATCCCACACGGTTTGTAACCGTGTGTATTTTATTTCACAGTATAAAGTGTTATTAAACACAGTCAGAGACTGTGTTGGATTGTACTCTACAGACCATTTTTATGAAAGGCTGAAGCCTGAATTCCTTTTAAATCCCCCTTTCGCAAAGGGGGATTATAGGTGGATTGATCGTTACGGAGACCGCTGCGCTAATCTCTGTAACGATCAAGGCAAAATCACAAACGTTTCAGGCTAAGTATTCTTCTCATTTACTCTCTCAGTCTCATCCTCAAATTTCACTGAAACAACTTTGGAAACTCCATCCTCCTCCATGGTTATTCCGTAAAGAGTTTTTGCTATTCGCATTGTCATCTTGTTGTGAGTCACAATAATAAACTGCGTTTTCTCTGCATACTCTGAAACCACCCGAACAAATCTTTCTACATTAGCATCGTCCAACGGCGCATCAATTTCATCCAGAATACAGAAAGGACTTGGCTTTACTAAATAAATGGCGAAAAGAAGAGAAATTGCTGTTAAGGCTTTTTCTCCAGCAGACAGAAGACTCAAATCACGAAAATGTTTCCCAGCAGGACGAGCAATAATTTCAATTTGCGCTTCAAGGGGATCTTCATCCTCGGGTAATCGGAGATCAGCTTCTCCCCCTTGAAAAAATCGGCAGAAGGTTTCACGGAAATTTTTCTGCACCGTACTAAACACCTCCTGAAATCTCCGCCGTGCTGTTTGGTTTATCTTTTGAATAGTTTGTTTGAGTGTTTCCTCAGCAGAAAATAAATCGTCCTTCTGTTGATTAAGAAAATCTAATCTTTCCTTTTCACGTTCATATTCATCAAGCGCCATTAAATTAACAGGCCCAACAGCCTTTATTTTTCGCCTGATATCTTCAAGTTCATTATCAATCTCCTCTAAATCTACCTCACCTTCAAGAGTAAGCTTTTCTAAATCTACTTTGTAACTTTCCCACAGCCGATCCTTGAGGGATTTCGCCTGATGTTCCAACTCAACAATCTCCATTTCCAGGGTATGGGCTCTTTCTGAAACCTGATCACGATCCCGCCGAACCTGCCGTACTTCCTTCTCACGGTTTCTAAGTTCCTCCATTAATTTTTGATACGATTCTTCCTGCTCTCTGAGTCGAGTTTCTTTCGTCTCCTTTTCAGAAAAATCAGTTACCAACTCCTTTTCTTTTTGCTCTATCTCTTCCTTATAATGCTCTATCTGGACTGCAGCTTCCTCAATCTCACGAGACCTCTGTTCAATGGTTGTCTCTATTTCCTTTGCAAGACTCTGCGATCGTTCAATATCGTAATCCAAGTTCTTTGCTTCTCCATTAAGTCGAACAACTGATAGATTCAGCCGATGAACTTCCTCTTCCTTTACCCTATCTTCTTCTTCCAGTTTGTCTACTTCTCCCTGAATCTGGTTGGAAACATTTTCTAACTCCTCCCGTTTTTCCATCAGTTCTTCCATCCTGGGACGAAGATTTTCCAGATCTTCCTTTGTTGCTTCAATATCTGTAAGGAGTTTTTGCCTCTCTTCTGCATTATTCTGCAGCCTCTCTTCTGCTTTTTCCTTTTCAAATTGGACTCTTGCCTGCTGTTTCTCTGCCTCTGCGATTTTTTCTTCACTTTTGCTCAGAGCCGTTTCAATTTCTTCTTTTTCTTTAAGAAGAGAAGTGTATTTTGCCTCTCCATCACTCAATTGTTTTTCTATTACTGATATTTTCTTCCGCAGCTTTTCTATTTCCTCTTCCAGTTCTTTAATACGCTGCAATCGGCCAATCATCCCGATATCTTTTCCCTGAGATTCATTGGTCTGGATCACACCCCACCCTGTTGCCAGTTCACCCTGAAGAGTTGCAACACGAATACTCTTTTCGGATAAAACCTCGAT